>NZ_JBICZB010000001.1:99489-371885 GCF_043201815.1 Kitasatospora sp. NPDC048296 | reverse complement strand
CGGCGGGGATGTCCAGGACGGCGGCGATCGGGGCGGTGGTGGCGAACTTCTGCATGGCTGCTTCTCCTTCTCCGGCGGCGGGCCCCTTGTCGGCCCGTCGTTTTCGACAACGGAAAAGCTACGTTGCGTTCGCACATCTGGCAACATCCGCGTTGCGTCAAAACGCCATCACCGCAGGTGGATGCGGTGAAATCGTTGCAGTGGGCGTGAATCGAATGCAACAACCGCCACCCCGCCCGTTGCAATGGATGTGAAATGAACGCTACCCCAGAAGGGTCCGCACAGGCCGGAAACGCCGGATGGCCGGGTGCCGCGGGTGCGGACCGGCCATCTGCGGGGCGTGGAGCGTCAGTTGGGCTTGGGGAAGACGGCGCTCAGGGCGGCGCCACGGGTGAGGACGGCGACCGGGACCAGGGCGAGGGCGGAAAGGCCCTGGAGGACGGCGTACCAGGGCGGGCAGAGGCCGGGGATCAGATCGACGCCGATGATGGCGATCGGCATCACGGCGGAGAGGGTCCGGACGCGGTCGAAGGCCCGGTAGGAGCCCTCGGCGGCGCGGGCCAGGATGCGGAGCAGCACCAGGGCGAGCGCGGGGAAGAGGGCGCCGCGGATCCACATGAACGGCGTCGTCCCGTGGCCGATGGAGGCCATCACGGCGACAGTGGCGAGGACGACGACGCCGACGGTGCCGAAGAGCGTGACGCACTTCCTCGCCGTGGTGAAGGCTTCCTGGGTACGGGAGTTGCCGAGGTTCGCCGGCACGGTCGTGGCCATGGTTTCCGTTCCTCCGTGTCGTGGTGTCGCTGTGCCTACGACGCTACGGAGCGGGCGACCGGGCCGACACGGGTCTGGCCCCACAACCGGGGTGGGTCCAGACCTACCCCTCAGTCGCGGCCGGGGCGACGGTGGCCGAGGGTAGTGGGGGCGAAGAAAAGCTCCTTGATCAATCGACTGATGAAACGTCAAACATATTGCCTCCCATACCACTTGATGCTTCCAGACACCGTCATTCACGGACGGACCATCTGGCATGATTGATGACCGTGACACCCACCGGCAGCCGATCGAGCGAGGCCCCCGCCTATCCGATGGCACGCGGCTGCCCCTACCGGATGCCCGACGGCTACGAACAGCTGCGCGCTGACGGGCCGGTGTCACGGGTGACGCTGTACGACGGCCGGAATGTCTGGCTGGTCTCCGGGAGCGCGGAGGGCCGAGCCCTGCTGCTCGACCCCCGGGTCTCCGTCGATGTCCGGCACCCGTCCTTCCCCGCCCTGACCCCGCAGTCCGCCGAGCAGGCCGAGGCCGGGTTCGCACCCCCGCTCAGCGGCGTCGACGACCCCGAACACGCCCACCAGCGGCGAATGGTGATCCCCGCCTTCGGAGTGCGGAGGATCGCCGCGCTACGGCCGAGGATCGAGGGGTTCGCCGAGGAACTGGTCGACGCGATGCTCGCCCGGGGCGACCGGGCCGACCTGGTCGCCGCGTACTCGCTGCCGCTGGCCTGCGCGGCCAACTTCGCACTACTGGGCGTCCCCGAGGACGACGGCCGCTACATCGCGGAGCGCACCCGCCAGGTGCTCGCCCCCGCCGACGGGAACGCCCCCGGGGAGGCCGGGAAGCTCTTCGGCGAGATCCTGACCCGCCTGCGCGACCTCGTCGCACGCAAGGAGCGGCAGCCCGGCACCGGGCTGATCGACGACCTCCTGGCGGCCCGGCCGGACGAGGGCGGCATGGACGGCGACCAGCTGGTGGCACTCTGCGCGATCCTGCTGACCGGCGGCGACGACACCACCTCCAGCACCATCGCCGCCGCGACCCTCGCCCTGCTCGAACACCCCGACCAACTCGAAAAGCTGCGCCGTGAACCGGAGTTGACACCTGGCGCGGTCGACGAACTCACCCGGCTCACCTCGGTCGCGGACGTACTGCCCCGCGTCGCCACCGCGGACATCGAGCTCGCCGGGCACACCATCCAGGACGGCGACGGCGTCCTCGTCTCGCTGATGCTGATGAACCGGGACCCCGGGACCTGGCAGGAGCCCGACGCCCTGGACATCCACCGCAAGGCCGGCCGACACGTCGCCTTCGGGTACGGCATCCACCAGTGCGTCGGCCAGAACCTCGCCCGCGCCGTCATCGAGACGGCACTGACCGTCCTGCTCCGCCGCGTCCCCACCCTGCGGCTCGCCGTACCCGCCGACCAGGTGCGGGCCAATCCCCCGTACGTGCTGCAGGGCAGCCTGTCCGCGCTGCCGGTCGCCTGGTAGGAGGCGCCGTGGACATCGAACTCGACACCGGCCGGTGCATCGGCTCGGCCATGTGCACCCGGCACGCGCCCGAGGTGTTCACCCAGGACGACGAGGGCATCGTGGAACTCCTCCCGGGCGGCGCGGCCCGGTCCGGCGACCCGCTGGTCCGAGAGGCGGCGCAGGCCTGCCCGGTGCGGGCCATCACCCTGGACGCGGGCTGAAGCCGTCAGCCGAGGGTGCTCTGCATCAGGACGGTGTCGATCCAGCGGTCGTGCTTGAAGCCGACGGCCGTCAGCCGGCCCGCGTCGGTGAAGCCGTAACGGCGGTGCAGCGCGGCCGAGGCGTCGCTGCCGGAGTCGGCGATCACGGCGACCACCTGCCGCAGGTGGGTCCTCGCGCAGGCCGCCAGCAGGGCTTCCAGCAGGGCGCTGCCGAGGCCCCGACCGGTGTGGGCGGGCGCAAGGTAGATCGAGTTCTCGGCGGTGTACCGGTAGGCGGGCTTGGGCCGCCAGGGGGCCGCGTACGCGTAGCCCGCGACCTCGCCGGACACCTCGGCGATCAGGAACGGGAGTCCCCGGGCGGCGAGGTCCTCGAACCGCTGCTGCCAGACGGCGGGCTCGGGCGGCGTCTCGTCGAAGGTGATCACGGTGTCGCGGACGTAGTGCGCGTAGATCTCGGCCACGGCGCCCAGGTCGGCCGGGACGGCGGGGCGGATCACTGCGTCTATGGCTGTCATGGCGGGGAGTGTAGGCCGCGCCGGCCCGGTGGCCTTCGGTCGGGCGGGCCACGCGGTCCGAGCGGCGACCTGCCGACGGCCCCCTGCGAGGAGCAAGGGGCCGCCGGTGTGAGCGTGGTCAGTGCTGCCGGCCGGTCGGGGTGGTGGTCGGCGAGCCCGTGCCGGTGCCGGTGCTGCTCGGGTCGGGCTTGGGTGCGGGGTCGGGGATGTCGGCCATCGGCAGGGACTGCTCGGGCGTGCCGCGCAGGGCCTGGTTCATCGCCATCTGCCAGATCGGCCCGGGGCCGTCGGCGCCGAACACCTCGCCGTGGTGGTGCCCGTTGATGGTGATGTCGCGCATCTCGACGCCGCCCGCGGGGCCGCCGAGCCAGACGGCGGTGGCGAGCTGCGGGGTGTAGCCGTCGAACCAGGCGGCCTTCTTGTGGTCCGAGGTGCCGGTCTTGCCGGCGATCTGCCGGTCGTCGTCCAGGTTGAGCGCGGCGCCGGTGCCGTCCACGGTCACGCCGTTCAGGATGGTGTTCAGCGCCCGTGCCGTGTCCTCGGAGAACGCCTTCTCACAGTGTCCGGCCGGGACGGGCACGTCCTTGCCGTCCACGGTGGTGATCTTGTTGATGGCGAGCGGGTCGCAGTGGGTGCCTTCGGCGGCGAAGGTCGCGTACACGTTCGCCATGGTCAGCGGGCTCATCTCCTCGACGCCCAGGGCCATCGAGGGCACCTCCTCCAGGGGCTTGCCGCTGGCCTTGGTGGTGATGCCGAACTTGTTGGCCATCTGCTTGACCGCGCAGAGGCCGATCTCCTGCTCCATCTGCACGAAGTAGGTGTTGACCGAGCGCGCCATGGCCTCCTTGAGCTGGTAGGGGCCCTTCTCGCTCGCGGATTCGTTGGGCACCACCGTCTTGGGCCGGGCCTCGTTCTTCCAGGTCCCCTCGCAGGTCTTCATGGTCGGGTAAGGGAGCTCGTGCGGGGAGTCGTACTGCTGGGTCGCCGACAGGCCCGCCTCCAGGGCCGCGGCTGCGACGATCGGCTTGAACGTGGAGCCGGGCTGGAAGCCGGTGCCGCCGCCCATCGCCAGGTCGACGTTCAGGTTGACGACGGTCTGGTTCTTCTCCGTCGCCAGACCGTAGGGGCGGGTCTGGGCCATGGCGAGGATCTTGCCGGTGCCGGGCTCGACCATGGTGGCGGCGGCGGAGACGGTGTCGGTGACCCGCACGTTGTCGCTCACCGCTTTCTGGGCGGCGGCCTGCTTGTCCGGGTCCAGCGTGGTGTAGATGTTCAGGCCGCCGGTGTCCCAGAGCTTCTTGCGCTCCTCGGCGCTCTTGCCGAAGGCCGGGTCCTGCTTGACCACGTGGCGCACGTAGTCGCAGAAGAAGCCCATGCCGGCCTTGGCGGTGATGCAGCCGTTCTGCGGGTCCTTGTACCTCAGGCCCAGCGGGGCGGCCTTCGCCTCCTTGGCCTGGTCGGCGGTGATGTGCTTGTTCTCCACCATCTTGTCGATGACGGTGTCCCGGCGCTTCTGGGCGGCCTGCGGATGCAGCTTCGGGTCGTACTGCGACGGGTTCTGGACCAGGCCGGCGAGGGTGGCGGCCTCGGCGATGGTCAGGTCCTTGTTGCTCTTGCTGAAGTAGCGCTGGGACGCGGCCTCGACCCCGTAGGCGCCGTTCCCGTAGAAGGTGATGTTGAGGTAGTTGGTGAGGATCTGATCCTTCGGCAGCTCCTCCTCCAGCCTGATCGCGACCTTGAGCTCCTGGATCTTGCGGCCCAGGGTCTTGCGCTGGGCCTCCTGGACGGCCTCCTTGTCGTCGCCGGCCTTCTCCACGTTGACGTTCTTCACGTACTGCTGGGTCAGCGTGGAGGCGCCCTGGGCGGCGGTGCCGCTCTCCGCGTTCTTACTGAGCGCGCGCAGGACGCCCTTGAGGTCGACGGCGCCGTGCTCGTAGAACCGGGCGTCCTCGATGTCGACCTGGGCATGCCGCATGAACGGCGACATCTGGTCGGCGGTGAGGACGGTGCGGTCGCGCTCGTAGACCTTGGCGATCAGGCCGCCCTTGGCGTCGAAGATCTGCGTCGCCTGGGTCAGCGGCGGGGTCTTGAAGTCGTCGGGGATCTCGTCGAAGCCCTCCGCCGTGCTCTTGGCGGTCAGCCCGATGCCGCCGGCGACGGGCAGGACGAGGCCCGCCAGCAGCACACCGGACAGGACACTCACACCCAGGAAGGTCGCACCGAACCGGGCCAGCCGAAGCGGCCCGTTGCGGGACGGGCGGAGATCCGCGTCATCGGACGAATTCCGTGTCGGAGGGAGATTCGATTCCATTCCGGAATGCTAGAACGGTTTTTCGCATACGACTGTCACAGCCGTGCAACAAACCATCGAAATCAACTCCGGCGAGTCAAGTCGTATGCGAACTGAATGAATATGGCAGAATTCCACGGACAGAACAGAATCTGGCTCCCCTCGCGCGCGCCGCTCCCCTCCCGCAGCCCTACATCACTTTGATGCCGCGAGCGGGGCGAAACGTTGCATGCGTCCGGGCAGCCCTGCCCCAGCGCGGGGCCCGCACCCACCCACCTCCACCGGGGCGCCCGGCTCGCCCCCAGCCCGGTGGAGCGCCCCCGCCCTCCCCACCCGGCCGACGACGGCACCTGTCCTGCCGGTTATGCGGCCAGATTTCCGTTCTACGGGAGTTCCTGCCCCGCCCCCGACCTGCCCTTGTGCACCGGCCAGGCCCTGCAGATCGTCCACCGTCGCCGCGGCCCGCGCACCGGCAAGGTCGCCCCCGAACGCGCAATTCCATGCGGTTGGCCCACTGACTGGCGATCCGCTACTCTCCGGCCCGACGCGGTGGGGGGATTCCACGCGTTGCCGCGGATATTTGCGGCCATTTCGGACTTCTGAGGTTGAATTGAGACTTCGGCACGCAATTCTGGCTGCCTCCCTGATCGTGTCCCCGCTTGCGCTGTCCCTGCCGGCCCAGGCGGCGGGGCCGGACAAGGACCACTCCGTCGCGGTCGACGGCTTCGCCTCGGTGGAGGCCGGCGGCGGTTGGTCCGAGGGCACGGTGACCGTCAAGAACAACGCGGACGCGCCGTACAGTGGCCAGCACCTGGTGCTGTACCTGGGCAGCGAGATGCTCGGTACGGACCAGGTCGCCGCCGAGTACGCGGACGGCGCCTCCGGCAGTTGGCAGCCGGTGAAGCTGGTCAACCAGGCCATGAGCAACAAGCCCACGGGCTACGAGGGCGTTGCGGCCGATCTGACCGGCGCCGGGATCGACGTCCAGCCGCACGCTGCCCGTACCTTCAAGCTGCGGTTCAAGCTGGTGCAGTCCAAGCACGAGGGCCCGTGGGAGGACGTCGAGCTTCGGGCCATGCTGGCAGCTGCACTCGACGCGAACGGCCAGGTCAAGGACTGGACGGCCACGACGCAGAAGACGGTCAGGACGACGGGCCTCACCACCGCGATCACCGGTCTACCCAAGGAAATCCCGGCGGACGGCAGGCCCCACGCCTTCCAGGTCTCGATCAAGACCGCCTACGGCTTCGACTGGCACCTCACCACGTCGTCCTTCTTCCTCTGGGCCGGCCAGAAGTACGGGTCGATGGAGGGCCCGGCCGCATGTGACGCCCAGGTGGACGTCCAGGACCCGAAGGACGGCAGCTGGCACAAGGTCGGCATGAAGGCCGTGGGCATGATCGGGCAGGACGTCGACCTGACCAAGTGGGCCACCGGCCCGGTGGACAACCGGGTGCTCAACGCCCGGATCACGCTCGGCAAGAACTTCAAGGCCGAGAAGGACGCGACGCTCAGCTTCGGCTATTACCCCGGTGCCGGGCCGATGCTGTTCTGGGTCGACCAGCCGATCGCCGCCGTGCCGGTCGAGGGCGCTCCCGAGTGCGTCAACCCGGACGTGCCCACCCCGGCGCCTTCCGTGACGACCGCGCCGACCTCGACGCCGACCGCGCCGGCCGTGACCTCCGCGCCCGCGGTCGTCCCGGTCACCGCGCCCACCACCGCCGCGGCGGCGGCCACACCGGCTGCCGACACCCGCAGCGGCGCCGAGCTCGCCGATACCGGGTCCAGCGGCCTCGGCCTCACCGCCGGCATCGCCGGTGCCCTCCTGGCCGCCGGCGGCGCCGCCATCGTGCTGGCCCGCCGTCGTACCCGCAGCAACTGAGTCGGACAGTCGCTTCCCGAGGTCGTCGGCCTCGGGAAGCGGCTCCCGTCCGCTTTCCCGACGTCGTCGGTGAAATCCTCGCGAGGGGGGATCGCCCGGCCTGTCGGCGTCTGTCCGGTAAGGCGGAGCGGGCCTCGCCGCCGCCGATCACTACAGGTCACGCCCCGACCACACGCTCGACCTGGTCGAACCCGGCAACTGAGAACGCTCAACCCCTGCCGGGAGGGGTGTCAGCGGCTGTTGTTCACTCGGGGAGCTCGGCGCGGGGTGCTATGGGCGGCCTGGCGCCATTCGTCCTCAAGGATGCTGAAGATCAGGGAGTCCCGCCAACCATCGTGGAGCAATTGGGTGTGGCGGAGGCATCCTTCGTAGGTCATGCCGAGCTTGGCGAGCACTCGGGCCGAGCCGAGGTTCCGAGGATCGCAGGTGGCATGGATCCGGTGGAGCCCCAACTCGCCGAAGCCCTGGGCGAGAAGGAGCCGGCCGATCTCGGCTCCGATGCCCTGGCCCCAGACCCGGGGATGGACGATGTAGGAGATCTCGCCCTGCCGCTGGCGCTCATTGCGGACGTGCAGTTCGCCCATGCCGACGGCGTCCGGTCCGAGGCGGGCAACGTAGACGAGCCGGCGTGGTGGCGTGGCCGACCAGGCGCTGACCGCGCGCTCCACGAAGTCCTGGGTCTCCGCCTCCGTGTTCGGTC
Source organism: Kitasatospora sp. NPDC048296 (assembly GCF_043201815.1). Lineage (NCBI taxonomy): Bacteria > Bacillati > Actinomycetota > Actinomycetes > Kitasatosporales > Streptomycetaceae > Kitasatospora > Kitasatospora sp. NPDC048296. Next base: position 364,025 of record NZ_JBICZB010000001.1, on the reverse strand, counting down.
CCCAGGATTGGTAGCGGCACGCGTCGTCCAGCGATGCCCATGAGTGAATTGCCGACCAGTCCTCCTGAACGATCCTGTCCAGGGCCACGGAACGCCTACGCATGAGGCGATCATGTCGGCCTTCGCCACCGGGATTCAAGGGTGCGGCCCCTCGTGCGGGTGAGCGCGAGGGGCCGCAGAGAGCAAGGTGGCTCTGCGCGGGAAGTCGGGTCGGCCGACTTCCCGTGCCTCGTCTTGAGGAGGCCTCGGTCGGCGTGTTGCCAGAGGTCCGTCTCGGGTTCGACAGGAATCTCGACCAGCTTCTCGTGAGCCGGAAGCTGAACGCCGTGCTCAGTCAGGTGCTCGCCCTGGACGGAGAGGGTGCCCCTGTCCGTCAGGTAGAGCGTCGGGCATTCGCCCTCGTCGCGGGAACCCACAAGCCGTGTCAGCTTCACGATGTCTCCTCGCTCACTCGGTTCGGGTCAGGCCCCGTGTAGGCCGGTGAGCGGAAGGTGCGACGGAACGCTTCGGGCCCGTGCCGCTCATCGAGCCAACTCATCAGGCCGGAAAGGTCACCGCTGATCACGGCGGCGATGATGAGCGTGTGCAACGTGTCCGCATCGGTGCCGGCCATTTCGGCGAGGAAGCGCTGATAGCGCGCGCCGACGCCGCGCTCGTATCCGGACATCGCCAGGTGGAAGCGGTTGGCAACGTCTGGGTCGACGTCATCGAAGTCGCTCGGCTTCAGCCGACCCGTTGTGTCCCGGAATGCCACCTGGTCCGGCGATGCGATGCGCTCGGCCAGACCAAGGCGGTCGGCCACAGCGGCGGCAATCGTCCGGGCCTCACGATCGGTTGCCCCTTCCATCACGATGCCCAGGTTCCGCGTCGAGGCAGTACCGCTGCTGTCCCGCGCCGAGTACGTTCGCCCTTGTGGATCAACCCGGTTGATTCCGTACCGACTTCGAATAATCTGCCCACCCCGGAGTCGGTACTCCCGGAACGACCCCCAATGCAGGCAGTCGTGCGCGTAGGCCCGCAGGAGATCGAGCGCGACCAGCTCCGGCGATGCCAGTTGTGGATCGTTCAGCCGCCCGTACCTCGTGATGACCGACGCCAACTGCTCGTGCCGGTAGCCCTGGTTCGCGTAGTGGAAGCCGCCGAACGCGTCGGGGCGGGTCGAGCGCACCCCGACCCACACCCGATCGATCGGGAGCAGTTGACTCAGCCCCAACTCACGGTAACGGTTGGCCAGTAGATCCGCCCCTTGACGGAACACCTCTCGGGATTCCTGGTCGAGCCAGGTGTCCAGCACCCAGTGAAGCAGCGAGAACGTCACGTGCGGGTGCGCCCGGTCGAGTGCGGCAGTCGCCCGCCGCGCGGCCAGCAGATGGGCCAGCTCGGCGCGCTCGGCCGCGTCGCCACCCAGGTATTCGTTCGGGCCCAGGCAGGACGGCGTGAGCGAGCGGCCGAGGGTCAGTACGACCGACGCCTGATCAGCTGCCGGTGCGGATCCTGCACTCCCTCGGGGAGATCGTCCGGTGAGAACCATTGAGCCTCCAGGATCTCGAACGAGGCCGCCTTGATCTGTCCGCTCACGTACAGGGCCTCGTAGGCAACTTCGACGCGTAGCTTGTAGCCACTCCTCAGGTGCGCCAGCTCGCACACCTTCACCATGAGTCCGGTCTCCTCCCGGACCTCACGCACGATCGTGTCCTCAAAGCTCTCGCCCGCGTTCGCGTAGCCGGTCGGCAGGCCCCACTGCCGGCCCTCCGGCCACATCCGGTGCTTCAGCAGCAGCACCCGGCCGTCCTGGTCGCGGACGATGCCCGTCACGCCGACCATGAACTTCGAGTGCCACAGCCACAACACGCGCCACTGCATCGGGCCACGAATGATCCGCCAGAGCTTCGCAGCGATCTTCTTCATGGGCTCACCCTTCGTCCGGCGGGCCGACCGCGCGGCGCGCGTCCGGCCCGCAATCCCGCACACCTGATGTCAGCGGACATGCTCGTCTCCCCTTCGCCCGGCGATGTGAGCGAGAAGCAGACTAGGGGAATTACAGGCAGCCGCTCAATGATATTCGCGATATCGACTAAAGATCTCGCGATATCCCTCGACAGCGGTTCGCCCACTCACCCAGCTTGATGCGGGCATCATCACCGAACAGGGCACAACCTTCAAACATTGAGAAGATCTCACAATAGTGCAGGACGTCTCGCGGGTCCCGGAACACTACGCGGCCAGTGAACGACTCCATGGTGACAAGGCGATCATCGTACATCGTGAACGTGTTCATCGGGCCGCGGGTCAGCCGTGTTCCGTGTGGGATCACGCCGATTCGCACCCTCGGCAAATAGGTGAGCGAGGCAAGGCGGTCGATCTGGAGGGCCATTGCCAGAGGAGGCACCAGTGCCCAGTTCACCGCCTGCTCCGTGAGCAGGAATGTGAATGACTTCGATTCGTCATAGAGCACCGCCTGGCGCTCCAGCTTGCGGCCGATGACGGCCGTCTTGTCGCCTGGGGCATGGCTCAGGCTCGCCCGGATGTACTCTGGCGTGGCCAGCAGGCCAGTGATCATTGCAGGAAGGAAGTACCGCAGCTCCGTCGCGTCCGCCTCAAGCGACATCAGCTCTGCCTGACGCTTCTCGATCCCCCGCCGCCACGAAGCGCGCTTGTCCTGCCATTCGGTATTTGCAATTCGCGCCAACGAGGAAACTTCCTGGAGGAGCGCAGCCGGCGCTCCCAACGCCCTGAGGATACGCTCCACGTCGACCAGGTTCGGAGTTATTTTCCCGGTCTCGATCTTGCTGATCTTGCTTTGAGAGATGCCGCAACGCGCCGAAAGCCGGTCTCCCGTGAGACCGGCTTCCAGGCGGAGCCTTCTTAACGTTTCGGCCAGGTCCGACTTCGATCTGCCGAGCTGGTCGGGATCGAGCGTCACCCGTGCTCTTTCAGGTACTCGGCAAAGGGAACAGAATGAGCCAGGGCAATTCGCTTCCACTCCTGGTACTGGCGCATGTCGCCGGTGACCAGCTCCCGATTGATCTGGGTGCCGTCAGACCGGAAGTTCAAGTGGACCGCCGAGGAATCATCGAACAGCCACCAGTCCTGGTTCGGAATCCCGAGATCCTGCCCAGTGGCGTCCAGAATTCGGATGTCCTCCCCTGCGACAATGTTGCCCGGGATACCCCAGGAGAACTGATACCTCTGGTAGTCCGTCAGAGGCCGACGCACCACTCGGACCCGGCCGATCGTACGTCCCGAGGAGACGAAGCCGCGCACCCGCTGGTGCCACGCCGTGTTGTGATCGACCGGCTTCGGCTCCCCACGCAGGAAGCGAGAGAGGCTCTCGGCCTCCCTGGGCATCGTGTAGACGGGCTGCACCTCGAACCGGAAGGCGTCGTGTTGGTAGCTGTCGAAGTGGGCGCGCCACTGGTCACCATCCAAGAGCACGGACGGCCTCCCTCAGAACATGCTCGGGGATCTCGACGGCGGACTCCCCGGTCGGCACCTTCAGCTCGGTGAAGTGGTCACCCTGGAACACGAACGTTCCTCGATCGGTGGCATACACGTTCGGGCAGTCGTCATCGTCGCAGTTCGGGCCATTGAACTTGCCGGTAAGACGCGTCAGTTGCTGGTGCTCAGCCATGCTGGTCCCTCCCAGCGTCGGGTACCTCCCGACCCGCCAAAGACGCTAGGGCTGTCCGCGATTCCTGTCCACGATGTATGCAGCATATTCCTGATCTGGAATAAGAATCTTGCCTGCTCTGGAAGATCCAGAAGTCGGCGGCATACCAAATCGGGGACTCCAGTGCGCGGTTGACCGGTGGCCTCTTGCGAGGAGCAAGGGGCCACCGGGACAGATCGCTAGGCGCTGGTGCTCAGGTGGTCGAACTCGCCGACCTTCGCGCCCCGGAGGAACGCGGCGAAGGTGGACGGTGTGGTGCGGACGATGACGTCCCGCTCGTCGGACTCACGGAGCTCGATCAGCTCGTTGGCGGTGCGGACCTCGACACAGTTGTCATTCGCACCGCTGTAGCTGGACTTCTGCCATTCGGAGCTAGGCATGCTTGTCTTTCATCTCCTTGAGGATCGACTGGATGAAGTCTCGTGACTCACCTTCCGACAGCGCGATGGAGTCGACACGTTCGAACGTCGCACGATAGCTCGTGAGCTGGGCAGGAGAATCGAAGAACTGCACGCCGTGGGCGGTGTCCATCTCAACAGTGTCGAGTTCGGGGACAGTGCCTGCTGCGTACGTGAGGTCGGAACTGGGGCCTGGATAGTTGGCGGTGTCGAACGGAACCACTCGAACTGAAGTCTCCGGGTGATTCGAGGCTTCGATCACCGCTGCAAGCTGGTCGCTGAGAACGCCCGGCTCTCCGAACTGGATGCGAAGGGCTGCCTCATGGAGGAACGCCTCATAACGGGGTCCTTCAGAACGGATGAAGTGCTGCCTCTGCAGTCGGAAGGACGTTCTGAGGTCGACTTCGTCTTGAGGTAGAGGCGGGAACCCCAACGAGAAGATGGCGTTGGCGTAGGCCACTGTCTGAAGCAGCCCAGGAATGAATGTGATCGTGTAGGTGGAGAGCCGCTGAGCGTGGCCCTCGATCTCGGCTACGTCGATGGCGTCTGTACCGACAGTGCCGCGATAGGACTCCCACCAGCCCTTCGTTCGCTCGCCTGCCATGGCGGCAAGGGCATCGATGAGCGGCCGGTTGGCACACTTGCAGGCCGCGGCAACGGTGCGGAGACGCTCGGGGCTGACACCGATCTTGGCAGTCTCCATCTGTGTCATCTGTCCCGGGCTGATGCCGAGTTCCCGTGCAAGCTGCGTGCCGCCGAGGCCGGCTTGCTCGCGCATTCTCCGCAGCTCGGCCCCAAGCCGACGCTGGCGGAGAGTCGGGTTTGAGCGAACAGCCATGTCGTCCTCTCTGCGGATGGTGAGGCCAGTCTGCCGCCCCGCGTGGCGAGGGTCCATCTGGGCCCTTCGCCACGGACGGGGGAACTTCTCCACTTCCACCTAAAGTTTCAAGCCGAGTGCGCTATGGTCATTCTCAGATAGATCCGACGGATCGTCAGTAATGCTTCTATTCCGGGCAGTAGGCGCCTGCTGCCCGCGCACCGAAGAGCAGCCATGTGCGGCCTGGCTCACGGCGACGCATCCGTCGTCCCCTCCTCACACCACCGCCTCACGGAGGTTCCCGTGTGCACCCGTAACACCCCCTCGCTCACCCTCTCCAAGCAGGCCCTGCGGAACGCCCTGATCCGCAGCAACTGCGACCCCGAGACCATCTTCAACGCCGAACTCGCCCTCGCCGAGCTGATCGTGAACGCCTGGCGGTACGGCGACACCACCGCGCCCGTCGTCTTCTTCTCCATCCTCGGCCGCACCCTCCACGTCTCCGTCTCCGACGAGTCCGACGCCCTCCCCCACCAGCGCACGTCCGCCGACTTCGCCGAGACGGGCCGGGGCCTCCAGCTCGTGGAGGGCCTCACCCACCGCTGGGGCGTCGACCCCCAGAAGCGCGGCAAGAGCGTCTGGTACGAGCTGGACTTCGCCTCGTGAGCCGCGACCCCATCGCCCCCGACGACCCCCGGATGCGCGACTACACCAGACCCCAGATCACCGCTCTCCTCGGCGAGTTGCACCGCCGAGGCATCCCGCACGGACTCCTCTGGGGCTCCGCCGCCACCCCCGAGACCACCCTCGACGGCCGCATCCTGGTCGACTTCGGCAACGCGCCCGTGAGTACTCTCCTCAACCTCCTCCACCTGCTCCGCGACCTGGACCGGAACGAGGCGTGGACCCCGTGAGGTTCTTCGTCGGCGCCGTCCTCCTCGCCCTCCTGGCCCTCGCGCTCGCCACCGTGGCCCTGGGGGCGATCGCGACCCTGAAGATGCCGCGTCCCGACGACAGCGAAGAACCCCGCTGAACACGCGGAGGCCCTCGCCCCGAACAGGGCGAGGGCCTCGCGGGCGTCCGACGGCTCCGGGTTAGCCGCCGGACGGGTTCCGGTTACCGCCTCCGAAGCCGCCGCCACCACCGCCGCCACCGAAACCGCCGCCACCAGCGGCGCCTTCGACGAGCTGGCTGGCGTTGTAGCCGCCGCTGGAGTCCGGCGTCCCCACGACCGTCACGCTCTGGCCGGGCTGAAGATCTGCGACCTTGCCCTCCTTGTTGAGCTGGACCTTGGTCGAGTCCGCCGTCGTCACCTTGATGGTGTTGCCGTTGGCGTCCGTCAGGTACACGGTGTTGCCGTCCACGGCCTTGACGGTGCCCCGCGCGAAACCAGGCTGCGAACCGCCCTGGCCGCCCTGACCACCCTGACCACCCTGGCCGCCCTGACCACCTCGGCGCCCACCGCCCTGGCCGCCGTAGCCGCCCGCCGCAGGGGCACCCGCAGCCGCAGCCCGAGGCGAGGAGGACTTCCCGCTCGGCGCCTGCCCCTGCTGGTACCAAACCCCGCCGGCGAAAGCCCCGGTGGCGATCACTCCGCCCGCCAGCACCAAGCTCAGCCAAGGCAGCTTCCGCCTCGGCGGCGCCGCCAGCTCCCCACTGACGTCCCGCGCATCCGGCGCAGTCGCAAGGAGCGCAACCTGATCGGCCTGATTCATCGAAGAACTGCTCCTACTCGTGCCGAAGGGCGTCGATCGGCCGCAGCGAGGCGGCCCGGTTGGCGGGGTAGCTGCCGAAGAACAGCCCGATGGCGACGGCGATGCCGAACGCGCCGAGTACGGACTCGGGGATCACCACCGGCTTGATGCCGACGATGCTGAAGTGCGAGCCGGCGATCCCGGCCGCCACGCCCAACCCCGCGCCGATCACCGATAGCAACGTCGACTCGGTCAGGAACTGCCCGAGGATCACGGCCCTAGGAGCGCCCAGCGCCTTGCGGATGCCGATCTCACGCGTTCGTTCCGTCACCGTCACCAGCATGATGTTGGTGATCCCGATCCCGCCGACCAGCAGCGAGATCGCCGCCACCGCGCCCAGCAGCACGGTGAAGGTCTTCGTCGTGCTCTCCCGGGCGGTCAGCAGGGACGCCTGGTTGGTGATCCGGAAGTCCGCCTTGGTCGGGTCGGTGATCGCGTGGGTCCCGAGCAGCACCCGGGTAATATCGGCCTGCGCGGCGGTAGTCGTATCGGCGGAGGAGGCCTGCACCAGGATCTGGTTGACCGGCCCGAACCCGGTGAACGCGTTCTGCACGGTCGGCAGCGGCGCGATCACCACGTCGTCGGGGTCGGTGAAGCCGCTGCCGCCCTTGGCCTGGAGCACGCCCACCACCGTGAACGGGGTACCGCCGAGCACGATCTTCTTCCCGACCGGGTCCTCGGTGTCGAACAGCTGCTTGGCCGTCGTGGCGCCGAGCACCGCGACCTTGCGCGAGCCCAGCACGTCGTCGTCCGTGAAGTACTCGCCGCGCGCGACCTTCTGGTTGGAGGTCTCGAAGTACGCCGGGTACGTGCCCACGATCGAGCCCGGGCTGTACGAGATGTCCCCGTACAGCGCCGTCGCACTGGTCGTGACCACGGGCGCGACGGACTTGATCGCCGAGGAGTCCGTGTCGCTCGCCAACGCCTTGGCGTCCGCGACCGTCAGCTTCTTCACCGACGAGGTGGCCCGGGAGCCGCCGGCCGCCGAACCGGCACTGACCGTCAGCGAGTTGGTGCCCAACGAGGTGATGGAGTCCTTCACCGCCTGCGAGGAGCCGTTGCCCACCGCCAGCAGCAGGATCACCGAGGCGACACCGATCAGCACCCCCAGCATGGTGAGCGCCGACCGCACCTTGTTCGCCACCAGCCCGCCGACCGCGAAGCGGAGCGTCTGCCAGAGGATCATGCCGACACCCCCGCCTCGCACAGGAACGGTGGCGGCCCGTCCACCGGGGCCTGCCGGACATCGCTCACGATCTGCCCGTCGACCAGCCGCAGCACCCGCTTGGCGTGCTGCGCGACCTCGTCCTCGTGGGTGATCAGCACGACCGTGCGGCCGGTGGCGTTGAGCCCGTCGATCAGGGCCAGCACGTCCTCCGTCGAGCGGCTGTCGAGGTTGCCGGTGGGCTCGTCGGCGAGCAGCAGCGCGGGGGCCGTGACCAGGGCGCGCGCCACCGCTACGCGCTGCTGCTGGCCGCCGGAGAGCTCGTTGGGCTTGTGCCCGGAGCGCTCGCCCAGCCCGACCAGGGACAGCGCGGCCATCGCCCGGCGCCGGCGCTCGGCGGCGCGCACGCCCGCGTAGGCGAGCGGCAGCTCGACCTGGGCGAGGGCGGTGGTGCGGGGCACCAGGTTGAAGGACTGGAAGACGAAGCCGATCTTGCGGTTGCGGACCAGCGAGAGCTGCTGCTCGTCGAGGTGGCCGACGTCGATGCCGTCCAGCAGGTAGCGGCCGGCGGTCGGGACGTCCAGGCAGCCGAGGATGTTCATCAGGGTGGACTTGCCGGAGCCCGAACTGCCCATCACCGCGACGTAGTCGCCCTGCTCGATGTCCAGGCTGACGCCCATCGGGCCGCCGGTCGCCGGGTCGTCCGGGCCGCGCAGGGCGTGCACGGTGGCGTCGCCGTGCCCGTACGACTTGGTGAGCCGGCTGATCCGGATCACCGGCACGGGATGCGCGGGGACGCGCTTGTCGATGACGTGCTGCATGCTCAGCCCTTACCGCCGCGGCCACCGCCGGCGCCGCCACCGCCGCCACCGCCGCCCGAGAAGCCACCGCCGCCACCGCCCGGGAAGCCGCCTGCGCCGCCGGCGCCGCCCCGGCCGCCCGCCCCGCCGAGGCCCGGGAAGGAGGCGTTCGGGAAGCCGTTGCTGGCGCTGGTGGTGGGGAGTTCGACCTTGTCGCCCTCCGTCAGCCCGGAGGTGACCTGCACGGTGCTGTCGCCCTCGACGCCGACCCCGACGGTGACCCGCTCGGAGCTGCCGTCCGTGTGCACCACGGTCGCGGTCCGCGAGGTTCCGGTGCCCGACAGGGCGGAGGTGGGCAGCGAGAGCGCGTTGTCCGCCTCGCCGGTGATCACCTGGACGGTCGCGCTGAGGCCGGTGCGCAGGGTGCTGGTGTCGCCGCTGAGCTGCAGCGTGGCCGCGTACTGGACGGCCGACGAACCGGCGGCACCGCCGGAGCTGCTCGACGGCAGCGAACTGACCGACAGGACGGTCGCGTTGAGCTTGGTGTCGGACTGCGCGTTCAGGGTGACGGAGGCCGCCTCGCCCTTCTTCAGCTTGAGCGAGTCCAGCTCGGAGAAGTTGGCGGTGACCTGCATCCCGGTCGGGTTGGTCAGCACGATGAAGCCGCTGGGGGAGCCGGAACCGGCGCTCGTACCGGTCGACTTGGCCGTGGAGGAGGACGAGGAGCCGGAGGACGTCGCGGCCCCGACGGTGTCGCCGACCTTCGCCGAGACCGAGGCGACCGTCCCGTCCACCGTCGCGGTCAGGGTGGTGCCGGCCAGCGCCGCCTGGGCGTTGGTGAGGCTGGTCTGCGCGGTGGCGACCTGCTGCTGGGCCTGGGCGACGGCCGCGTCGTCGACCTTGGTGGTGGTGATGGTGGTGGTCTGCGGGGCGGGCACACTGCTCCCGCCCGCCCCGCGACCGCCGCCGCCGCTGCCACCGCCCGAAGCCGCGCCCGACGGGGCGGGCGAGGGAGCGGAGGACTGGGGCAGCGGCTCGGTGGTCGTCGTGGTGACCCCGGCCTGCGCCTTGGTGAGGTTCGCGTTGGCCGTGGTGAGGGCCACCTGCGCGGCGTCCACCTGCTGCTGGGCCGCCGTGGTGTCGACGGTCGCGAGCACCTGGCCCTTCTTGACGGCGTCCCCCACCGCGACCTTGACGGCCGTGAGCCGCCCGCCGGTGGTGAAGTCCTGGGCCGCGTCGGTCGGCGAGACCAGGGTGCCGGTTCCGGACACGGTGGCCAGGACCGTCCCCTTGGTGACGGTCGCGGTACGGGCGACGGGTTTGGCCGCGGCCGTGCCGCCGCTGCCGTCGACCGTGGCGTACACCAGGGCCGCACCGCCCAGCAGGGCCACGCCGAGCGCGGAGTTGACGAGGACGGCGCCTCGCCGCCGTGGGAGCACCTTCATGGCGGACAGCTTCGCCGGGCGCTCTTGCGGAGCCCTGGGCGCGGGCTGGGAGAAGACTGACCGGCCGGATCCGGGCATTACGGACCAACCGCCCATCCCGCGCGGGCACCTTGGCGCGGGCGTGGCCAGCCGTTGGCCGAACTCCCAGCGCCCTCCCAGCGTTCCTCAGCCATCCGGCAGCGCATCCTCAGACGGCCGGCCCGGCAACGCCGCAGGGGCGCACCCCCGTGGAGTGCGCCCCTGCGGAACCGGCGATCGTCAGCCGTCGATCTCCTGACGTCAGCCGCCGGTCTCCCGACCTCAGCCGTTGATCTCCTTGCGGAACGCCTCCGCCACCGCCAGGAAGATCGAGTTGCCCTCGGCCTCGCCGATCGACACCCGCACGCCCTCCGGGAACGGCCGGACGATCACGCCGGCCTCGGCGCAGGCCGCGGCGAACTCCGCCGAGCGCTCGCCGAGCCAGAGCCAGACGAAGTTGGCCTGCGAGTCCGGGATCTCCCAGCCCTGGGCGCGCAGCCCGGCCACCACCCGGTTGCGCTCCTCGACCAGCGCCTCCACCCGCTCCAGCAGCGCCTGCTCCGAGCGCAGCGAGGCGACGGCGGCGTCCTGGGCGAGCTGGCTGACGCCGAACGGGACGGCGGTCTTGCGCAGCGCGTTCGCCACCGGCTCGTGGGCGATCGCGAAGCCGACCCGCAGGCCCGCCAGGCCGTACGCCTTGGAGAAGGTGCGCAGCACGCAGACGTTCGGGCGGTCGCGGTAGAGGTCGATGCCGTTGGGCACCTCGGGGTCGCGGATGAACTCGATGTACGCCTCGTCGACGACCACCAGGACGTCGCTCGGCACGGCGTCGACGAAGCGCTCCAGCTCGGCGCGGTGGATCACGTTGCCGGTGGGGTTGTTGGGGTTGCAGACGAAGATCAGCCGGGTGTTCGGCGTGATCGCGGCCAGCATCGCGTCCAGGTCGTGGTCGCCGCCCGCGGTGAGCGGCACCGGGACGGGCGTGGCACCGGCGATCTGGGTGATGATCGGGTAGGCCTCGAAGGAGCGCCAGGCGAACATCACCTCGTCGCCCGGGCCGGCCGTGGCCAGGATCAGCGACTGGGCGACGCCGACCGAGCCGGTGCCGGTGGCGATGTGCTCGGCGGGCACGCCGAAGCGCGCGGCCAGCTCCGCGGTCAGCTCGCCGACGCCCATGTCGGGGTAGCGGTTGAACGAGCCGGCCGCCGCGACCGCCGCCTCCAGCACGCCCGGCAGCGGGTTGTTGGGGTTCTCGTTCGAGGACAGCTTGTAGGCGTCGGCGCCGGCCGGCTTGCCGGGCCTGTAGGTGGGGATGCCGTCCAGGGTCGGCCGCAGGCGCGGGCCCTGCGCTGACGTACCACTGCTCACGGTCGTACTCCTTCGTGTCTCTCCGGTCCGCCCGCCGTGCCACGGTCGGGATCACCGCCGTGCCCCGGGTACTCGGAACGCGCCCGGACCACCCCGGTCGGGTGCTTTGCACGATACCGACCGGCCCTCACCCGTAGGAGTGAGATGCCCGGACGGGTTACAGGCGCAGATCAGCCATTCTGCCCGGTTCCTATGGCACATGTCAGAGGTAAGACGGCTGGTTTCGAGCGGGTATCGAAGGGGCGCACTCCGGCTCACTAGCGGAGAAACGTATCTCCAAAGCCTCCCGATGCGCCGGTCACAGACCCTTGTCAGGAGCCATACGATCGGTCCGCCATGACAGCAGCAGCCAACCAGAGCGGTCGGCGTCCCACCACCTCACGGCGTTTGGAGCGGGCCGGCATCCGGGATGTGGCAGCAGCCGCCGGAGTGTCGATCACCACCGTCTCCGACGCGCTGAACGGAAAGGGCCGCCTGCCCGACGAGACCCGCAGCCGGGTGCGCGAGGTCGCCGAGCGCCTCGGCTACCGCCCCTCGGCGGCCGCCCGCACCCTGCGCACCGGACGGTCCGGCCTGATCGGGCTGACCGTCACGACCTACGGCGAAGAACCCTTCACCTTCACCGAGTTCGCGTACTTCGCCGAGATGGCCCGGGCCGCCACCAGCGCCGCCCTGGGCCGCGGATACGCGCTGGTGGTGCTGCCCGCCTCCTCCCGGCACGACGTCTGGGGCAACATCGCCCTGGACGGCACCGTGGTGATCGACCCGCCCGACCAGGACCCGCTGGTCAGCGAGCTGTACCGGTCCGGCGTCCCGGTGGTCAGCGACGGCAAGCCCGGCAACTGCCCGGTCACCGCCTGGGTCGACAACGACCACGAGGCCGCCGTGCTCGGCATCCTCGACCACCTCTCCGAGGCCGGTGCCCGCCGGATCGGCCTGCTCACCGGCACCAGCACCGACACCTACACCCGGCTCTCCACCGAGGCCTACCTCGGCTGGTGCGCCAAGGTCGGCCAGGAGCCGGTGTACGAGGCCTACCCGGCGCACGACCCGGCGGCCGGCGCGGTGGCCGCCGACCGGCTGCTCGCCCGCCCGGACCGGCCGGACGCCGTCTACGGACTGTTCGACCCCAACGGCACCGACCTGCTCGCCGCCGCGCGCCGCTACGGCCTGCGGGTGCCGGACGACCTGCTGCTGGTCTGCTGCAGCGAGAGCGACGTCTACGCCGCCACCGAACCGCCGATCACGACACTCTCGCTCAAGCCGCGCAAGATCGGCACCACCGTGGTCAACCTCCTCATCGACGCCATCGAGGGCGTCGACTCCGGGACGGGCGTGGACATCGCCCGGCTCTTCCCGCCGCGCTTCCGCACCGCCGGGAACGGCCCGCCGCCGGGCACCCTGATGCCCACCGAGCTGATCGTCCGCGCCTCCTCCCAGCGGCGGAGTCCGCGCACCACCGTCAGCCCGCCCCGACCCCCGGGCGAGGTCTAGACCTCACTCGAACCGGGCCGACAACCCCGTCGAGGCGCTGACGAGACCATACCGAGCCGGGACAAAACGGACCCCGCGGGACCGCCCGGCTGACGCTCCGGAGGATTGGATACCCACCAGGTGACGACGGCGGGAGAGTGGTCTTCCTATGATGGGCGAATGACACCCGAGGACCGCTTCCCCGGACCTGAGCACCCCCACTCAGGCCCCCGCCACCAGCCGGACCTCGACGTGCTGCCGTACGGCACCTACTACGAACCCGAGCCCGCCGCGGGCTACCAGGGCACGCCGTACGACGCGGAGACCTACAGCGGCTACGGCGGCGCCCGCTACCTGGAGCAGCACTGGCCCGCGGACGGCCACGGACACAGCCACACCGTGCACGCCCAGGGGCTCAACACCGACCAGGCCCCGGCGTTCCCGCACCAGGGACAGTACGACGGCGGCTACGAGAGCCAGGACGTCTACGAGGGCCAGGACGCCTACGAGGGCCAGGACCAGAGCGGCTACGACGACCGCGCCGGCTACGAGCCCACCCTGCCCGACCAGCCCTCCCCCGCCCTCCAGCTCCCCGGCCGCGACGACCCGCCGACCATCGAGCTCGGCCCGCCGCTGCCCGACCCCGCCGCGCCGACCTACCCGTACCCGGCCCCCGGCCCCGACGAGCCGCCGGGCCCGGTCTACGTCGTCGGCGACGTGCACGGCTACCTGGAGGAGCTGCGCGCCGAACTGCGCCACCAGGGCCTGATCGACGCCGACGGCCACTGGTCGGCCGGCCGGGCCCGGATCTGGTTCCTCGGCGACTTCACCGACCGCGGCCCGGACGGCATCGGCGTCATCGACCTGGTCATGCAGCTCGCCGCCGAGGCCGCCGCCGCCGGCGGCTACTGCCGCGCCCTGATGGGCAATCACGAACTGCTCTTCCTCGGCGCCGCCAAGTACGGCGACGAGCCCGTGCAGTCCACCGCCGGCACCGCCTCCTTCCTCGCCGCCTGGCGGCTCAACGGCGGCCAGCAGAACGACCTGGACCGGCTGGAGGCCCACCACATCAGCTGGCTCTCCCGGCTGCCCGCCGTCGCGCTGGAGGACGGGCACCTGCTGCTGCACTCCGACACCACCGCGTACCTGGAGTACGGCGAGTCCATCCCCGACGTCAACGACGCGGTGCACAGCCTGCTCTCGGACGGCAGCGTGGACGAGTGGTGGGACTGCTTCCGCCGCTTCACCAAGCGCTTCGCCTTCCGCGGCGACGCCGGGCCGATGGCCGTCCACGAGCTGCTCGACACCTACGGCGGCACCCGGATCGTGCACGGGCACAGCCCGATCCCGTACCTCACCGGCGCGGTGCACGCGGACGACGGGCAGCCGCCGCACATCCCCGGGCCGTACGTCTACGCGGACGACCTGGCGGTGGCGATGGACGGCGGGGTCACCATGGAAGGGCGCCTGCTGGTCGCGCGGCTGCCGATCTGACCATCCGACCGGCCGTCAACTCCTACCACCACTCGAACAGTTGTTCCCAGCGCTCGGGCCGTCATACGCGCGCGGCCCGGGGCGCGAAATTCCGGAAACCGACTGTCAGCACGGCTGCACCCGCCCCTACCATGAGGCACACCAAACCCGGCCGCCCGTCCGGCGGCCCGCCTCCGCGCCCGCTTCGGCGTCCTGAGGGTCCCCGCGTCCTCGATGCGCGTCCTTCCGCGATGCCGATCGGGGTCCGCATGAACGGGGTCCCCATGTCCAACCCCCCGCCGCTGCTCGCCGAGGACCGCCCGGAGTACGAGCGCCTCCTCGGCGAAGCCCTGCGCGACCGCACCGTGCTCACCGCCCTGCGCGCCCCCGGCGCGCTCACCGCCGACCAGCTGCGCGTCCGCGCGCTGCGCGACGCCGACCGCGTCAACGCCGCGGCCGCCACCGAGTACGCCCACTACACCGCGCTGCGCGAGGACCTGCGCGCCACGCCCCCACCACCGGCCGGCGTCGAACCGTACGCCCCCGGCCTGCTCAGCCAGCTGCGCTCCGCCAACGGCGGCGCCGGGCTGTTCCCCGTCCTCACCGTGCTCACCCCGATCCTCGCCTGGGCCGCCGCACTGGCCCTGCTGCTGATCGGCTACCTGCTGCGCGCCGCCGACTCCGGACTCACCCTCGCCCGCTCCCTGGTCACCGCCGGTTGGGTGGCGCTAGCCGCCGGAGTCGCCGCGATGGCCGTCGGCATCATCGGACTGCTCCTCACCGCCATACGCGACGGCGCCGCCGCCGTCCCGGCGGGCACCGACCGGGAGCTGGCCGCCGAACTCGCCGCCGCCCGCAACGAGTGGCGCACCGCCCTTCGCGAGCGCGGACTGCTGCCCTACCTGCACACCCAGCTGCCCGCCGTCCCCGGCCGACCCGCACCCGGCTTCAGCAGCCCCGACTTCAGCAGCCCCGGCTACACCCCGCCCGACTTCACCAGCCCCGGCCCGGACGGCCTCACCGACCCCGACGGCCGCGCCTCCCGGCCCGCCGCCTTCACCCCGCCCGACTTCACCGGTCCCGGCTACAGCTCGCCGGACTTCACCGGACCGGACGACGTGGGCTGAGCCCGCCCTGGAAACCGGGCGCACCCCGGGACCGCTCGGCAGGTCGGCTCAGAAGCTCAGAAGCCGGTCGGCAGCCGGGGCGTGTACGACGCCTCCAGCGCCGTCACCTCCGCCCCGGTCAGCCGGACGTCCAACGCGGCCACCGCGTCGTCGAGGTGGCCCGGGCGGGTGGCGCCGACGATCGGGGCGGTGACCACCGGATTGCCCAGCACCCAGGCCAGCGCGACCCGCGCCATCGGCACCCCGCGGGCCTCGGCGACGGACTGCACGGCGTCCACGATCGGCCGGTCGACGTCCGCGAAGAACCGCCCGGCCACCTGGTCCCCGGCCGAGCGGGCCGTCGGCTGCCCGTACGGGCGGGCCAGCCGGCCCGAGGCCAGCGGGCACCACACCAGGCTGCCCACCCCCTGGTCGGCGAGCAGCGGGAACATCTCCCGTTCCTCCTCGCGCTGCACCAGGCTGTACTGGTGCTGCATCGACACGAAGGCCGGACCGCCGTCCCGGGCCGCGGCGTGCCGCAGCTTCGCGAACCGCCACGCCCACATCGAGGACGCCCCGACGTACCGGACCTTCCCGGCCGCCACCACCTCGCGCAGCGCCGCCACGGTCTCCTCGACCGGGGTCGCCGGGTCGAAGCGGTGCAGCTGGAAGAGGTCCAGGTGGTCGGTGCCGAGCCGGGCCAGCGAACCGTCGACCTGCTCCAGGATCGCCCGCCGGGACAGCCCCGAGCCGCCCGGTCCGTCGTGCATCGGCAGGCCCGCCTTGGTCGCCAGGACGACGTCCTCGCGCCGGGTGTACCGCCGCACCGCGCGGCCCACCAGCTCCTCGGAGGCGCCGCCGCCGTACACGTTGGCGGTGTCCCAGAAGGTGATGCCGAGCTCCACCGCCTGCCGGAAGACCGGCGCGGCCGCCTCCTCGTCCAGCGCCCAGGGGTTGTGCCCGCGGCCGCTGCCGCCGAAGCCCATGCAGCCGAGCGCGATCCGGCTGACCTCCAGCTCGGTGCCGCCGAGCTTCACGTACTCCATCGTCGTCCCCTTCTCAGGCCGGGTACGGGGCGGCGGCCCGGGCGTTCTTCAACGCGCCCGCCCACCAGGACAGTTGGTCGAGCATGGCCTTGGCGTAACCGGCCGCCTGCGGGTCGTCCGGGCGGCCGTCCGACCAGGCGGTGAAGTAGTTCGGGAAGGCCAGGCCGTCCCGGACGGTCACCGCGTGCAGCTCGGTCAGCACGTTCTCCGGGTGCAGCACCGCGTGCCGGCCGCCGGCCGCTCCGCCGTAGCTCACGAAGGCGACCGGCTTGGCCGTCCACTGGGTGAAGTGCCAGTCGATGGCGGCCTTCAGCGAGGCGGGGTAGCTGTGGTTGTACTCGGGGGTGACGATCAGGACGGCGTCCGCGCCCTCCAGGGCTCCGGTCAGCTTCGCCATCCCGGCCGGGCGGGGGTAGTCGGCGCCCGCGAACTTCGGCGAGGCGGCGGGCAGGGCCAGCGGTACGTCCACCTCTGCCAGATCGACCACCTCGACCTCGAACCCGCCGTGCGCGGCGGCCTGTTCGGCCACCCACGCGGACACCACCGGGCCGAACCGGCCCTCCCTGACACTGCTGACCAGGACGACCAACTTGTGCGTGTTCTTCTCCATGGCCACCACTCTCGGCCCGCCCCGCAGGCACAGCCAGACCGTGCCCAGGCTGGCCCTCGCAGGGCCACCCTCCGCATCGCCCCGGTCCGTACGATCGTCACATGGGCACACCACTCGGGGACTTCATCCGCGCCAAGCGCGACAGCATCCAGCCCGAGACACTCGGCCTGCCCGACCACGGCCGCCGCCGCTCACCCGGACTGCGCCGCGCCGACCTCGCGATCCGCGCGGGCATCAGCGTCGAGTACCTCACCCGGATGGAACAGGGCCGCGACCGCAACCCCTCCACCACCGTGGTCAACGCCCTCGCCGACGCCCTCAGCCTCGACCCCGCCGAGCGCACCCACCTGCGCTACCTCGCGAAGATCACCGGCGGCGCCTGCCCCGACCACGTCCGCCCGGCCCCGCCCTCCCGCGAGGTCCGCCCCACCGTCCGCGACACCCTCCGGCTGCTCGAACCGGGCATCGCCGCCGTCACCAACCGCCTCGGCGACGTCCTCGCCCACACCCCCGGCTACGCCACCGTCCTCGGCGCCGCCGGCCTCCTCGACCACCCCGCCCCCAACCTCACCCGCTACGTCTTCACCGACCCCCGCGCCCGCGCCCTCTTCGCCGACTGGGACGACATCGCCGACGAACAGGCCTTCGACCTCTGGCTCGGCCCCTCCGCCGAGAGCGCCGAGTGGCTCAGTGCCGAACTCGCCCCCGTCGCCGGCCCCGAGTTCACCCGCCGCCTGGGCAACCAACTCGTCCCCCGCCGCGGCCCGTTGCGCATCCACCACCCGACCGGCCCCGAACTCCGGCTCCACCGCGAGGTCCTGGAGTTCCCCGCCGACGCCCAACAGCTCCTGGTCCTCCTCCCCGCCGACCCCGAAACCGCCGCCCACCTCGACCGGTTGCCCCGGCCGGCCCCGACCCGCCTGCGCGCCATCTCCTGACGCCCGAGCCGGGATCCCCCGCCAGGGGGAGCCGGTTCACCCCGGCTGCGGACGCCCCACCCCACGCCTTCCCGTGATCCTCGGAGCAGCGACGGACGAACCGCGTCCGCCCAGACCGGGAAGCGACAGCATGAACCCACGACTGCACGGGACACCGGCCGAAGGGGCGCCCCGCTGGGCGGTCCGGGCCGCCTACGCGATCTCCCTCCTGGTGCTGCCGTCGTGTCTCTGGCGGATCGGCGGCTTCATCCTCGACCTGCCGCTGCTCGAGCACGGCCCGATCCCACCAGGCCAGGACCCGGCCTCCTTCGACGGCGGCCCCGCCTACATCCTCGCCCTCAGCGTGGTCAGCGAGGCCCTGGCACTGCTCTGCACCGGCCTGGTCTGCCGCTGGGGCGAGGTCTGGCCGCGCTGGATACCCGCCCTGCGCGGCCGCCGCGTCCCCGTCCTCGCCGTTGTCATTCCGGCCGGCCTCGGTGCGACGATCCTGATGGTCTTCCCGTACGCCATGGTGATGTTCGCCCGCGGCCTCACCATCCGCGGCGACCGCGGACTCGGCCTCGTCACCCACGGCTGGCAGACCGTCGCCTTCTGGGGCAGCTACCTCCCCCTCGCCGCCTGGGGCCCGGTGCTCGCCGTCCTCACCGTGCACTACTACCGCCGCCGCACGGCGGGTTGAGCCCTACCGTCAGCCCGGTCCGGCACCGCCGGTGCCCACCTCGGCCGCGGCCCGGGCGAACTCGCGGACCCGCGCGGTGGTGTTGCCCGTCCGCCAGATCAGGCCGCGTTCGATCGGCGGGGCGTCGTGGATCGGGACGTAGGCGAGATCGGGGCGCGGGTAGTACTGGCGGCAGTGCTCGCCGACCGGGAGGACGCCCCGGCCCATGGCGACCAGGCTGAGCATCTCGGAGAAGGTCCCGCCGGACGGGCCCTTGGGGACGAGGCGGCCGGACGGGGTGCGGTCGGGGGTGCGGTCACGCTTGAAGCCGATCGAGGTCACCGCCGGGTACTGCACCACCGGGTGGTCGGCGAGCACTTCGAGCGACACCGAGGCCTCCGCGGCCAGCGGGTGCCCGGCCGGGACCGCCAGGGCGCGCCGCTCGGTGAGCAGGACCGGGCCGGTGGTCATGCCGTCGAAGGGGTAGGAGGCGACCAGGATGTCGATCGAGCCGTCCTCCAGACTGGAGCGGGAGTTGGAGAGCTGGACCTCCCGGACGTCCACCCGGCACTCGGGGTGGCGCTCGCCGAACAGCGCCACCGCCCTGAGCAGCACCGGCGCCGTCCACTCCCCGAGGAACGCGACCCGCAGCTCGCCGGTCACCCCCCGACTGGCGTCCACCGCCCGACGCAGCGCCTCCTCCAGCGCGGCCACCACCGGAGCGAGGTCCTCGGCCAGCTGCCGCCCGACCGGGGTGAGCCGGACGGACCGGCTGGTGCGCTCGAACAGCGGGCCGCCGACCCGGCGCTCCAGGGTCTTGACCACCTGGCTGACCCGCCCGGTGGTGAGGCGCAGCCGCTCGGCGGTCCGGCCGAAGTGCAGTTCCTCGGTCAGCGCGAGGAAGACCTCGATCTCCAGCCGCTCCAGCATGTCTCCCCCGCCGTCAAGCCCGAACCGTTTAGTCCAGCTCAACGATCGTACGGCGATCCGGCATTGATGATCTCCTCCGCTCGGAGGATCGTTGAACCCGTCACCAGCGAACCCACCCACCGGAGCCGATCACCATGCGCGTCGTCGCCCTCGACCACCTGGTCCTCAACGTCGCCGACATCGAGCGATCCCTCGCCTTCTACACCGGACTCCTCGGCCTGGAGCCGGTCCGGGTCGACGAGTGGCGGGCCGGCAAGGTCTCGTTCCCGTCCGTCCGGGTCACCCCCGAGACCATCATCGACCTGTTCCACCGCCCCCGGCACGAGTCCAACGTCGACCACATCTGCCTCACCGTCGAGCCCCTCGACTGGCAGGAGGTCGTCGACTCCGGCGTCTTCACCGTCCTCGACGGCCCCGGCCCCCGCTACGGCGCCCGCGGCACCGCCACCTCCCTCTACGTCCAGGACCCGGACGGCAACACCGTCGAACTCCGCTGGTACCCCCAGGACGCCACCAGCTGAACGGCCACCACCGGAAAAGGCGCTGTCCCGGCCCCACAGGGGAGGGCCGGGACAGCGCGTCAGCGACGCCCGGGGCGGACGGAGCGCAGGGCGAACCGGACCGCCGGGAGCAACGCCCAGCGGGCGGACTGGGCAGCCGGGCAACTGACCGAGCACCTGTAGGCCAGGCCCGACCCGGCTCGCTCCGCCAGTGGAAGGTGCCCCGGTTGCCCTGGGCCGCGCTCTTCCGGCCCGGCCTTGAACCCGTCCACCTGACACCAGGACGCGGCAACGACGCAGCGCCGCCCCGAGAAGCGGAAGCTCTCGGGGCGGCGCTCAGGTGTCAGCTGTCCTGCGTCAGTCGGCCAGCGGGGGGGAGACCCGGTTGCCCTGAGCCGCGAACTCGGCCGACTTCTCGGCCATGCCGGCCAGAGCCTCGGCGTCGAACTCGCTGGAGACGGCCGTCGAACCCTCGCCGTGCTCGTCGCGGATCTTCTGGGAGATCTTCATCGACGACAACTTCGGCCCGGAACCAGCATTTACGTGCCGTCCGCCAAGGGCTGGCGTGTGGCCACCATCAGCGAGACGACCCGATCACCTGAACACTCGGATCACGGACAGTCGCTCAGCCGGTTGAGAACGTCCACGGAACTGAGGTTGCCACCGGCCACGACGCCCGCCAGTCGAAAGACTCCAGTCACTGCCGAGTCCCCAGGAGCCGCAGGGCTGCTGCACGGTCACGGAGGAAGGCCTGCCGGGGAAACAGGGTGTACTGCCAGCCCGACGTGGATGCACAGCGGCCCATGGCTCGAAATTGAGCCGCAGCCTCCGAGCGGCGCTCCAGACGGCTCAGATAGAACGCGACCAGCGAACGGTCGGCGATGACGCGCGGATGCAGCTCGGGCCCGGCCTCGATCCAGCGCTCCTGAACCTGGGCCAGATCCGTACCGAAGAGTGCAGACCCCAGCCCCACGTTGCCGTCGGCCAGTCGCATCTCCAGGTTGGCAAGCAGCGGGAGCACCACGAGCGGGTGGCCGGCCGGCGCCCGTTCCGCGGCGTTCCTGGCGAACTCGAACATCTCCTTGTGGGAGCCGAACCACTTGGCGCACAGGTATTGCAGAGCCTGACGATGCCCGGTCCAGTGCAGTGGGTCCCGAGCGACCAGGGCGTCCCATCGCGCATCGAACTCATGCCGGGAAACCTGCAGCCCTCGGGCTATGAGCACGGAAGTCGCCCGCGAGGTGGGGTCGTTCGGCGCCAGATCACCCGCCAGCGCAGCCAGTTCGTCCGCCTGGCCAAGGATCTCGAAGAAGGTCGGCCAGGCGCTCTTCTGGACGTACTTCGCCCGTCGGGCACCGCGGACGGCCCAGGCACGCGCGACTTCTGCCCGGGAGAGGACGGCGAGAGGATCTCCGCTCTCCGGCTCCGCCTCAACCCACTCCCGTAGCACCGCTTTGCCGGTGGCACGGTCGGACAGGTACTGCACCCGGTGATCCTTCGCCGCCCAGTCGCCGTCACTGGCAAGTAGGAGGTCCCGGGCAGGGCGCCAGTCACCACGTTTCACCAGCGCATCGGCGGCGGCACGGAGCTCGCGATCACCATAGGCCTGGTCGAAGGAGACGGTCGGAAGGAAACCGAACGAAAGCACGTTGAGCACGGTCACGAGCGAACGCTAGCGCCTCGCCACCACAGGATGAAGATCCCCCGGGCCGTCGACCACCAGCCACTCGAAGACACGGGGCTGTGGCGGCCAACAGGCCCCACAGCCCCGTTCGTCCTCGCCCCGCGTCAGTCCGCCAGCGGGAGGTGGACCCGGTTGCCCTGAGCCTTGAACTCCTCGGACATGGCCTTCATGCCCTCGACAGCAGCCTCGTCGTACTCCGGCGAGGCCTGACCGCCGCCGAACTTCTCATTCATCGAGGACGACTTCAGCCCGGAACCAGCACATCCGATCGGCTCCTGGCCGCCCGCGACGCACGCGAACCGGGGGCGAGCAGTCGGCGCAACGCAGTGGGGGTGTGTCCCACGTGCTCGCGGACGGTGCGGGTCAGGTGAGCCTGGTCGGCGAAGCCGAGCTGTGCTGCCAGGTCGGCCAGGCTCGCTTCGCCCTCAGTGATTCGGTCCATGGCCCGGGAGACACGCACGCGGTTGCGGTAGCGGGTCAGCGAGACGCCCGTCTCCCGCGAGAACACCCGGCTCAGCCGGTAGGGCGACACTTCCAGCAGCGCGGCCAGTGAGCAGAGCCCTGCGGCCTCCGGAGCCCCTTCGGTGATCGCCTGACGCGCCGCGGCGGCCAGAGCCCGATCGGCCGGCACCGTACGCAGGGGCAGCCCGCCGGCCGCCGCCGCGACAAGGCGAAGCAGTTCCTCCGTCAGCGCATAGTCCAGGTCGCCGGTTCCTGCGGCGGTCAACAGGCGACGGTGGGCGAGATCGACGCGCGCGTCCACGTACACCGTCGTCGCTGCCAGCGGACGTCCCAGGAGGGACGGGTCGAAGCTGACCGACGTGCAGACGTCGCCGCCGACCGGGTGGGCGAAGCGCTCTTCCTCACCCGGAGCGCCCAGGTAGGCCATGGTCGGGTCCAGATCGGCATCGGTTCCATCGGCCCACCGCCGAAACCTTCCACGTCGTACCAGCACCAAACGGTGATCGCCGCGGGCCTCTGGCTCCGACCATCGGGTGTGGTCCGACCGGCAGCCCACGGCCGCCATGGTGAACGCGGGCCCGGCAGCGAGCATCGACACAGACAGCATGCTGCGGACAGTACGGGCCGGGTACGACAGAACGGCCCGCAAGGATCTTCAAGACCCAAGCGGTCGCCGCGACGGATGCTGAGGCGGTGACAGCACGAAGGGAGCCGTCCATGGCCGTCCGCGCGGAGATCACCGCAATCACCATCGACTGTGCCGATCCCAGGGCACTCGCCGAGTTCTACCGAAAGCTCACCGGCTGGGAAATCGCCCAAGGCGACGATGACTTCGTCTACCTGGGCGAGGGCTCGATCCAGCTGGCGTTCCAGCGGGTTGCCGGTTACCAGGGGCCGGGCTGGCCGGACAGCGCCAAGCACGCCCACCTCGACTTCAAGGTCGCCGATCCGGAGATCGCGCTCAAGGAACTGCTCGCGGCGGGCGCGACCAGGCCCGACTTCCAACCCGGGGAGGGCCAGTGGACCGTTCTGGCCGATCCCGAAGGACACCTGTTCTGCATCGCTGCCGCCTGACCGGGAGTTGATCGCCAATGGCCTCCATCCACAAGGAATTCATCATCGACGCCAACCCCGAAGCGGTATGGGCGGTGCTCAGCGACTACGGCGCGGTGCACGAGCGGCTTGCACCCGGGTTCGTCATCGACACCAGCCTGAGCTCGGACACCCGCACCGTCACCTTCTCCGATGGCACGATCGTCCTCGAACGGCTCGTGGACCTCGATCACGAAACGAGGCGGGTCGCCTACACCGTCATCGGTGGAAGCCTCCATCCGTCCCACCACCACGCCTCCATGCAGGCCCTGCCGGAAGCCGAAGGCCGGACGAGATTCGTGTGGCACACCGACGTCCTCCCGGACACTCTCGCTGCGCCGATCGCCGACTTCGTGGAACACGGCTCAGCGGTCATCCGCCGCACGCTGGAAGCCGCGACGACGCCCATGCCCGAACCGACCCGCACGTCGGCCCGCTCCCAATGACGCGACGACTGAGCGCCGGGACGCCCTCGCGGCACGGCTGAGCCCCCATCACCGCGTGGTCGCGGTCGACCAGCGCGGCCACGGCGCCAGCGAACGCCGGCCCGGCGACGTCTCGCGCGCCGCCTACGTCGCCGACGCGGCGGCGGTCCTGGTCGCGCTCGGCCTGCGCGGGGCCGTACTGGTCGGCCAGTCACTCGGCGGTCACACCGCCATGCTCACCGCCGCCGCCCACCCCGATCAGGTCGACGCGCTCGTCCTGATCGAGGCCGGGGCCGCCGCGGCGAGCCCCGGCGTCCAGGCCGAGGTGGGCGGTTGGCTCGACTCCTGGCCCTGCCCGTTCCCCTCCCGCGAGACCGCCGCCGACTTCCTCGGCGGCGGTCCGGTCGGAGCCGGCTGGGCGGCCGGGCTGGAGCAGCGCGCCGACGGCTGGTGGCCGCGGTTCGACCGGGATGTCATGGTCGACTCGCTCGCCGAGAACGCCCGGCGCGCCTTCTGGGCGGAGTGGGCCGGCGTCGCCTGCCCGACCCTCGTCGTACTCGGGCAACGCGGCATCATCCCGCCGGCCGAGCTGGGCGAGATGCTCCGCCTTCGCCCGGACACGGTGGCCTCAAGCATTCGCGGCACGGGCCACGACGTGCACCTGGAGCAGCCGGAGGAACTGGCGCGCCAGCTGCTCGACTTCCTCGCCGACCGCTAGGTACGACGAGGCGGAGACGGCGAGCGCCGGCGGTCAGTGCTGGGCGGCGAGGTGCTCGACCAGGCGGCCGAAGCTGGAGTTGAGCCCCGCCTCGGCCTCCGGGCCGCGGAACATCGCCGGCACGTCGCTCTGGTGCAGCACCACCCGGGTGCGGCCCTCGCCGAGGTCGGTGAAGGTGAGGGTGGAGCGCATGCCCGTGCCCTCCTCGACCATCGTGAAGAACTCTCCGGGCCGGATGTCGGTGATCTCGGCCTTCAGCGGGTACCGGTCGCCGGTGGCCTCGATGACCATGGTGCTGTCGTAGCGTCCGTCGGCCTTCGGCCTTCGGCTCGATGGTCACGGTCTCCAGCGGAACATGGGTGCCGACCGGGCCCCAGAAGCGGACGAACTGCTCGGGGTCGATGTACGCCTGGAACGCAGCGGCCGGGGTGCCCGCCAGCTCACGGGTGATAGTCAGCTCGCCCAGGTTCTCGGTCATCTCGGTGTCTCCTCCATGGTCGCGTTGTCGCTTTCACAGGGGTGGACCGGGGCCGCATCGAGAACTCATCGCTGTTCGCGGAGGTTTTTTCGACGAGTTTCCCGGGGCCGGTGCCGGCTCCATGTCCTCCACCGGGTGGGCGCCGCGTTCCTCGGACGGTCGTTGGTCGCACATCACGTCCGGTGGGGCCGTCCCCCAGCGCGGCGTAGCGTGAGAAGTGGCCGACCGGGGACCGTCGGCGAGGTGCGCCGATCGTTCCGCCGGCAGGGCGGGGCCCACGGCAGGAGCAGCGCACATGAGCAAACAGACGGTTGAAGAGTTGACGGGCCGGGTGCACGGTGCGGTGGTCACTGCCGGCGACGAGGACTACGACGAGGCCCGCAGGGTCTACAACGCCATGATCGACCGCAAGCCGGCCGTGGTCGTGCGGTGCGCCAACGCGGGCGATGTCATGGCCGCGGTGGACTTCGCCCGGGAGAACGCACTGGACCTGGCGGTCCGCGGCGGGTCACACAGCGCCCCGGGGTACGGGACCTGCGACGACGGCATCGTGGCCGATCTCGGGGGGATGCGCGGTGTCCGGGTGGACCCGGAACGGCGGACGGCCCGGGTCGAGGGCGGGGCCACCCTGGCGGACCTCAACGCGGCGACCTACCCCTTCGGCTTGGCCGTCACCGGCGGGATCATCTCCACCACCGGGGTCGGCGGGCTCACCCTCGGCGGCGGCTTCGGATACCTGGCGCGCAGCCTGGGCCTGACCTGCGACAACCTGCTCTCCGTCGACCTGGTGACGGCCGACGGCCGGTTCCTGGTCGTCGACGAGCAGAGCCACCCCGACCTGTTCTGGGCGTTGCGCGGCGGGGGCGGCAACTTCGGCGCGGTGACCTCCTTCGAGTACCGGCTCTCCCCCGTCAAGGACGTCTATGCCGGGCTGATCCTCTACGAGCTGGAACACACGGCCGGGATCATGCGGTTCTACCGCGATGCCATCGTCGACGCCGCCGAGCAGCTGAGCGTCTTTCCCGGCTTCCAGATCGCACCCCCACTGCCGTTCATCCCGGCGGACCGGCACGGCGACACCTTCGCGATTCTGGTCGCCTGCTGGAGCGGCCCGATGGAGGAGGCCGAGCGGGCTGTGCGGCCGTACCGCGAGGTGGCGCCCGTGGTCGCCGAGATGGTCGGCCCGATGCCGTACCCGGCGCTTGTGGGCATGTTCGACGCGCTGCTGCCGCCCGGGCTGCACCAGTACTGGAAGGGCGCGTTCTCCACCGAGCTCACCGACGGGGCGATCGCCGCACACGTCGCGTACGGTCCGCGGGTGCCGACGGTCAATTCGGCCTGCCACGTCTATCCGCTCAACGGCGCCGTCCACCGGGTTGCTCATGACGGCACGGCCTTCTCCTACCGCGACGCCAACTTCGCCACCGTGATCGTCGGCGCCTGGCCCGACCCGGCCGACTCCGAGGCCAACATCGCATGGGTGCGCGGCTACTACGCGGCCCTCGAACCGCACTCCGCTGCCGGCGGCTACGTCAACTTCGTGAGTGCCGACGACCAGCACCGGGTGACCGCCGACTACCGCGACAACTACGCCCGTCTGGTCGCCGTCAAGCAGACCTACGACCCCGACAACCTCTTCCACGTCAACCACAACATCCGGCCTTGGACCACGAGCGCGGCCGGATGACGACGGCCGCCGAGACGGCGAAGCGCCGACCCGGAGCGTGGAGCACGGGGTCGGCGCTTCTGACTGTCAGTCGGCCAGCGGGAGGTAGACCCGGCTGCCCTGGGCCTTGAACTCCTCGGACATGGCCTGCATGCCGGCCTCGGCGTCGGCGTCGAACTCGCTGGAGACGGCCGTCGACCCGTCGCCGTGCTCGTCGCGGATCTTTTGACTGATCTTCATCGAGCAGAACTTCGGGCCGCACATCGAGCAGAAGTGGGCCGTCTTGGCGGGTTCGGCGGGGAGGGTCTCGTCGTGGAAGTCGCGAGCGGTCTCCGGGTCGAGGGCCAGGTTGAACTGGTCCTCCCAGCGGAACTCGAAGCGGGCGTCGGAGAGGGCGTCGTCCCAGGCCTGGGCGCCGGGGTGGCCCTTGGCGAGGTCGGCGGCGTGGGCGGCGATCTTGTAGGTGATCACGCCGGTCTTGACGTCGTCCCGGTTGGGCAGGCCCAGGTGCTCCTTGGGGGTGACGTAGCAGAGCATCGCGGTGCCCCACCAGGCGATCATCGCGGCGCCGATGCCCGAGGTGATGTGGTCGTAGCCGGGGGCGACGTCGGTGGTGAGGGGGCCGAGGGTGTAGAACGGCGCCTCGTCGCAGATCTCCTTCTGGAGATCCATGTTCTCCTTGATCTTGTGCATCGGGACGTGGCCCGGGCCCTCGATCATCACCTGGACGTCGCGCTCGCGGGCGATCCGGCCCAGCTCGCCGAGGGTCTGCAGCTCGGCGAACTGCGCCTCGTCGTTGGCGTCCGCGATCGAGCCGGGGCGCAGGCCGTCACCGAGCGAGAAGGTGACGTCGTAGCTCGCCAGGATGTCGCAGAGTTCCTCGAAGTTGGTGTAGAGGAAGTTCTCCTTGTGGTGCGCCAGGCACCACGCGGCCATGATCGAGCCGCCGCGCGAGACGATGCCGGTCTTGCGGCGCGCGGTGAGCGGGACGTACCGCAGCAGCACCCCGGCGTGGACGGTCATGTAGTCGACGCCCTGCTCGCACTGCTCGATGATGGTGTCCCGGTAGACCTCCCAGGTCAGGTCCTCGGCCCTGCCGTCCACCTTCTCCAGCGCCTGGTAGAGCGGCACGGTGCCGATCGGCACGGGGGAGTTGCGCAGGATCCACTCGCGGGTGGTGTGGATGTTGCGGCCGGTGGAGAGGTCCATGACGGTGTCGGCGCCCCAGCGGGTGGCCCAGGTCATCTTCTCCACCTCCTCCTCGATCGAGGAGGTCACGGCGGAGTTGCCGATGTTGGCGTTGATCTTCACCAGGAAGTTGGTGCCGATGATGGCCGGCTCCACCTCGGGGTGGTTCACGTTCACCGGGATGACGGCGCGGCCGCGGGCCACCTCGTCGCGCACGAACTCGGGCTCCAGCCCCTCGCGCAGCGCCACGAACTCCATCTCCGGCGTCACCACGCCCCGCTTGGCGTAAGCGAGTTGAGTGACGGCCACACCGCCGCGACCGCGCAGCGGGCGGCGCGGGCGGCCGGGGAAGACGGCGTCCAGGTTGCGCAGGTTGCCGCCGCGCGGCGAGGTGTGCTTGATCCCGTCGTCCTCGGGGCGCGCCTCGCGGCCGTCGTACTCCTCGACGTCGCCGCGCTGGCGGATCCAGGAGTCGCGCAGGGCGGGCAGGCCGCGCCGCACGTCGGGCTCGTAGGCCGGGTCGGTGTACGGGCCGGAGGTGTCGTACAGCGGCACGGTCCTGCCGTTGGTGAGCTGCACCTCGCGGTAGGGCACCCGCAGGTCCGGGCGGGACCCGTCCCGGTAGGCCTTGCGCCAGGCCGGGGTCGGGTAGCCGGTGCGCTCGCTGCTGGGGGTGCTCTGGGCAGACTGCGGCTGTGCTTCGAACGTGGTCATCTGACCTCTACTCCCTACGCCGGCATTACCCGGTCCAGGTTCCTGCGGTCGACGCAGCCGTCGGTCCGTCCGTCGACGTTCCGGTCAGCGCCCTCTCAGCCCGGTGCTCCGAGCTCCCGCGTCGCAGGCGGTGTTGCCTGCACATGACGCCCAACACGGTAGCGAGCCGATCGCCGCAGGTCCAGAAGGCCCCCGCACCGAATATCCGGCCGAAAAGGCCGAGGCCCGGCCCCCGCTCACGGGGTGCCGGGCCTCCGGGGTGCTCCGCCGCGGTCCGCGCGGCGGAGCGGATTCAGCTCTTCGCGGCCTTCTTCACCAGGATCACCACGGCGGCCGCGATGCCCACCACGACCAGCAGCTTGATCAGGATGCTCAGCAGGGCACCGACCACGCCGAAGACGAAGGCGATGATGTTCCAGGCCAGCACCAGGACCAGCACCGGGATGACGATGTTGCGCACCCAGGAGGGCAGCGACTTCCAGAGCTCAGCCATGTCGGTTCCTCTTCTCCCCTCGGGCCGGCCGCCGACTCGGTGCCGCATCCCGCTTGCTTTCGATGCTTCGATCGTACGGTGGCCGCAGCCCCGGAACGAGGCCCAACGGCCCGGAGAGAACCCCGAGATCACCCCGATCCCCACCCCCGGGGAGACCCCCGAGACCGACCGGGTGGGGCGCCCCCGGACGGGGGTCAGACCGGCCAGCGCTCCCCGCGCCAGGCGGCGTCCCAGAACATCCACTCGTAGCGCGAGGTGGTCCTGAAGTGCTCGACCACCTTGCGGCGTTCGGCCGCGGACAGCTCCCCGCCGAGCCGGTCGGTGAGCGCCAGCACCCGGCGCACCACGGACTGGAAGGCCTCGTCGCCGTAGGTGGCGATCCACTTGGCGTACAGCGGGTCGGGGGAGCCCTGGGCGAGTAGCGCCTCGCCGACCCGGGCGTAGATCCAGTAGCAGGGCAGCACCGCGCCGAGCGCCTCGGCGAAGGACCCGCCGTAGACGGTGGCCAGCAGGTAGCTGGTGTAGGCCCGGGTGGTGGGCAGCACCGGCTCGGCGGCGGCCTCCTCGGCGGTGCCGCCGAAGGCCGTGAGGAACTCGGCGTGCATGCCCTGCTCCGCGGCCAGCGCGCCGACCGCGTCGTCGGCGAAGGCCCGGACGTCCGCCTCGCCGGGTGCCTTGGCGGCGCAGACGGCGAGCGCGCGGGCGTAGTCGCGCAGGTAGTGCGAGTCCTGGACGACGAAGTGGCGGAAGGCCTCGCGCGGCAGGGTGCCGTCGGTGAGGCCGCCGATGAAGGGGTGGGCGAGGATCTCGGCGTAGACCGGCTCGATCGACGCCCAGAGTTCCTCGGTCAGGGTCCTGGTGCTCATGCTGCGACCCTAAGCGCTCAGTCCTCCGGCGGGGAGAACACCACCAGCACCCGCAGCTCCTCGGTGATGTGGTGGAACCTGTGCGGGGTGCCGGCCGGCACGTACACCACGGTGCCGCGCGCGACGGTCGCGGTCTCGGCGCCGACGGTCAGCTCGGCGCGGCCGCTGATCACCTGGTAGATCTCGTCCTGCTCGTGCGCGGTCTGCGGGTCGGTGTCGCCGGGGGAGAGCGCGTACAGCCCGGCGGACATCCGCGGCTCGCGCAGGAAGCGCAGGTACGCGCCCTCGTTGGCCGCCCGCTCGGCGTCCAGTTCGTCCAGCCGGAACAGCTTCACCGCTGCCGTCCTCCCTCGTCCGTACACCGCGTGGACCAGGTGCATTCAACACCAACTCGTCCGACGGGAGCTTCCCCCCGGGCCGGGCGCCTGCCAGGCTTGGGCCGCATGAAGGGTTTCGTCATCAAGACACTGATCAACGCGGCGGCCATCTGGGTCGCCGCCTGGATCGTCAGCGGCATCCAGCTCGGTGAGGGCAAGGCCGACTGGCAGCACAAGGCCATGACGGTGCTCGCCGTCGCCGTGGTCTTCGGCGTCATCAACTGGCTGATCAAGCCGGTGGTGAAGCTGTTCTCGCTCCCGCTGTTCATCCTCACGCTCGGCCTGATCACCTTCGTGATCAACGCCCTGATGCTGCTGCTGACCTCCTGGGCGTCCACCAAGCTGTCGCTGGACTTCCACGTGGTCAACTTCGGGTCCGCACTGGTCGGTTCGCTGATCATCAGCCTGGTCGCCTGGGGCCTGCACCTGGCCCTGGACGACGACTGACCGCCGCCGTGCGCGGATCCGAAGCGGCCCGCGCACGGATGCGAAAGGGGCCCGTGCCCGGGTGGCTCCACCCGGTCCGGGCCCCTTCGTCGTTCGGAACGCCGAACGGATGCACCCGAGCGGTCGGCGTTTCGATCCCCGCCCGGCGCGGGAGACTCCCGCACAACGCTCCAGCCCCGGAGGTCACCATGGGCCCCGACAACCGAACCCCGCCACCGCGCCCGGTCGTCAAGCGCACGGCCCGGGCGATCCTGCTGGAGCTGGACCCGGACGATCCGCACGGCCCGGCCTCGATCGTGCTGATCCGGCGGGTCCGGCCCGGGGCGGCGCACCCGTACTGGATCACCCCCGGCGGCGGGGTCGAGCGCGACGACCGGACGGTCGTCGAGGCGCTGCACCGCGAGGTGGACGAGGAACTCGGCGGCAAGGTCGTGGACGTGGTGCCCGCCTTCGTCGACACCATCAGCCACACCCACCACGACGACGGCACCCTGCTGCACCCGCACGGGGTCAAGGTGCAGCACTTCTTCGTCTGCCGACTGGCCTCGATGGACCTCAGCCGCCGGCACGGGCCCGAGGTGTCGGACCCGAACGGCGAGTACGAGGTGGTCCGGCTGCCGTTCACCCGCGAGGGCGTGACCTCGGTGAACGTCGTCCCGCCCAAGCTGCGGGCGTACCTGGCGGCCAACATCGAGGGCATCCGCGCGCTCCTCGCACCCGACCTGGGGTGATCACCGGGAAGCCAGGTCTCCCACCAGGTCGTGCTGGATCCGCCCGGCCGGCACGCCCGCCCGCAGCAGTGCCTCGACGCCGCGGCGGACCATCGCGGGCGGCCCGCTGAGCACCGCGTCGCGGCCCGCCCAGGAGCCGAACCGGCCCACCACCTCGGGAAGTTCACCGGTCAGCGCGCCCTCGCCCGACCCGGCGCCGGACAGCACCGGCCGCACGGTCAGCCAGGGGTTGCGGGCGGCCAGCTCGCGCAGCCCGTCCAGCGCGTACAAGTCGACGGTGCGGCGGGCCCCGTAGAACACCTCGACACTGCGGCCGGACACGCCGTGCTCGGCCGCCTCCTCGACCAGGGCGCGGATCGGCGCGATGCCGGTGCCGCCGCCGAGGCAGAGCAGATCGGCGCCGGCGCTGTGGTCGACGGCCATCTCGCCGGCCGCCGGGCCCAGTCGCAGCACGTCCCCGGGCGCGGCCCGGTGCACCAGCGCGTTGCTCACCCAGCCCGCCTGGACGGCCTTGACGTGGAAGGTCAGCAGCCCGTCCGGGCGGGGCGCGGCGGCGAAGGAGTAGTGCCGCCAGACCCGCGGCCACCAAGGCGTCTCCAGGCTGCAGTACTGGCCGGCCCGGAACGGGTACACCTGGTCCGGGCGGACGGTGACCACCGCGACGTCCCGGGTGCGGCGCTCGTGCCGGACCACCTCGCCCTGCCACCAGGGCGGCGAGGTGCGGGCGGCCTCCTCGGCGGCCTCGATCATGATGGTGGAGATCAGCCGGTAGGCCCGGCGCCAGGCCAGCTCGGTGTCGGCGTCCCAGCGGCCGCCCGCGTACCTGGCCAGCGCCTGCACCAGGCACTCCCCCACCGGGGCGTAGTGGCCGGTCAGGGTGCCGTAGCGGCGATGACCGCGGCCGAGCGCGCTCAGCCCGGCGCGCAGCGCCGCCGGGTCCTCGGCGCCGCGGGCGGCGGACAGCAGGGCGCGGAACAGCCGGTCGCGCTGGACGTCCATGGCGGCCGGGAAGAGCGAGCGGACCTCGGGGTGGTTCAGGAAGAGCAGCGCGTAGAAGTGCGCGGTGGCCCGGTCGGCGACCGGCTCGACCACCGCGAGGCTGGCCCGGATCAGCTCGATGTCCCGTGCGGTCAGGGGAAGCTCGGCGGCGGGGCTGCTCTGCGTGGCGCCGACCTGTGCCGGGCCGACCTGTCCCGGGCCGATCTGTGCGGAGGGGAACTCGGCCGGGAGGTGCCGGGCGGACGGCTGCGCGGCCCAGGCCTCGCTCCAACTGTCGCCAGCTCCAGCCCAGTTGAGACTGGGAGCATCGGCGAACAGGGGCTGGAAGGCGAAGGCGGTGCCGGTGGTCGAGGGCGGCTCGGGGTAGCTCGGCGCGGGGACGGCCGGCGGCTGGGCGGGCGGGTCCGGGATCACCGGATGGGCGGGGCTCATGACGGGCGCAGGGCTCATGACGGGCGCGGCTCCGAGCGCGGGCGGCTCCGCGAGGTCCGTCGCTGGTGGCAGGACGGCCGTCGGCGCGTCCGCCGCGACCAGCGGGGGGAGGTCCGGCGGGTCCAGCGGCATCGGCGGCAGGACGGACTGCGCCTCGATCGGGGCCTGCTCCACCGCCGGGTCGGGCGGCAGCTGCGACAGGCCCGGGACGGAGGCGGCCCCCGCCGAGCCGTGCCCGGTGCGGATCAGGAGTGTTCTGCGGGACTTCACCGCTACGTTTCGAGTACCCAAGAGAATCGTTTCGCCTCCGGCCGGCCTGCGCCACCACCTGGCTTGTCTCTGCTGACGCCTAGGCAGCGTGGCACGCCCGAACTGCTCATCCGACGAATCACGCGAAGCCCGGACACCCGGCCCGGGAACGCGCTACTCTCGCTCGATCGGCGGTCGCCCTGAGTGCCGAGCAGCACACCCAGGGCGACCCCGCCCTGATCAGGCCCCCGCCCTGATCAGAGCCTTCTGCTCACAACCGCCTGCTCACAGCTGCCTGCTCACAGCTGCCGCAGCAGCATCCCCGGCTGCTCGACGCAGTCCGCGACGAAGCGCAGGAACCCACCGGCCGTCCCGCCGTCGCAGACCCGGTGGTCGAAGGTGAACGACAGCTGCGTCACCTCGCGCACCGCCAACTCCCCGCCGTACACCCAGGGTTTGGCCACGATCCGGCCGACCCCGAGCATCGCCGCCTCGGGGTGGTTGAGGATCGGGGTGGAGCCGTCCACGCCGAACACCCCGTAGTTGTTCAACGTGAAGGTGCCGCCGGTCAGTTCGGCCGGGGTGAGCGAGCCCTTGCGGGCCGACTCGGTCAACCGGCCCAGCTCCTCGCCGAGTTGCTCGGTGCTGCGGGCGTGCG
Source organism: Kitasatospora sp. NPDC048296 (assembly GCF_043201815.1). Taxonomy (NCBI): domain Bacteria; kingdom Bacillati; phylum Actinomycetota; class Actinomycetes; order Kitasatosporales; family Streptomycetaceae; genus Kitasatospora; species Kitasatospora sp. NPDC048296. The sequence continues at coordinate 330,177 of NZ_JBICZB010000001.1, read as the reverse complement.
CGTCCCGCACCACCGGGACGACCAGGCCGCGTTCGCCCTGTGCGGCGAAGCCCAGGTGCACCGCCGAATGCCGGACGATACCCGAACCGTCCTCGGTCACACTGGAGTTGAGCTCGGGGAAGCGCGCCAGCGCGACTGTGCAGATCCGGGCCAGCAGCGCCAGCACGCTCACCTTCGGGCCCGGCGTCGCGTTCAACTGCCGCCGCAGCGCCATCAGTTCGGTGGCGTCGACGTCCACCCAGCAGGTCGCGGCGGGAATCTCCCGGTGGCTGCGGCTGAGCTTCTCGGCCACCGCCTTGCGCAGTCCGCGCAGCGGGACGACACCCTCCTGAGCCGCCGGAGCGACGGCGGGCGCGGCGACCACCGGAGCCACCACCTTGGCCGCGACCGCCCGTTCGACGTCCGCGCGCATGATCAGCCCGTCCGGCCCGCTCCCGGCGAGCGCGGCCAGATCGACCCCCTGCTCCCGGGCCAGCCGCCGCACCAGCGGCGAGATCACCGGCACCACGACCGGAGCGGCCGGAGCGGAGGGCACGGCAGGAGCCGGGGCAGCGGCGACCGCAACCGGCGCAGCAGCAGCCGGAGCCGGAGCCCCGACCCGACGCCGCCGCCCGCCCTTGCTCTCGACGACCCCGTACCCCACCAACGGCCGCTCGACCTCAGCGGCGAGCGCGGCGGCCGGCGCCCCGGGAACAGCCCCCTCCGTCGGCGCCCCCGCGACCGCGACCGTCACCAGCGGCGCGCCCACGGCGATCTCCTCGCCGAGCTCGCCGTACCGCGCGGTGACCACCCCGCCGTACGGGCAGGGCACCTCCACCACGGCCTTGGCCGTCTCGACCTCCACCACCGGCTGGTCGACCGCGATCACCTCGCCGACCTCGACCATCCAGCGGACCACCTCCGCCCCGGTGAGTCCCTCACCGAGGTCGGGCAGCCTGAACTCCCGTACGACGGGCATCATCCTCAGTCCTCCCACTGCAGCCGGGCGACCGCGTCCAGGATCCGGTCCACCCCGGGGAGGTGGTGGTGCTCCAGCATCGGCGGCGGGTACGGAATGTCGAAGCCGGTGACCCGCACCACGGGCGCGGCCAGGTGGTGGAAGCAGCGCTCGGTGACCCGCGCGGCGATCTCCGCGCCGGTGCCGCCGAAGCCGCTCGCCTCGTGCACCACCACGGCCCGGCCGATCGAGCGCACCACCCGGGTGACCGTCTCGTCGTCGAAGGGCACCAGGGTGCGCAGGTCCAGCACCGCGAGGTCCCAGCCCTCGGCCTTCGCCGCCTCGGCCGCCTCCAGGCAGACCGGCAGCGAGGGGCCGTAGGTGATCAGTACGGCGGAGGCGCCGGTGCGCCGCAGCACGGCCCGGCCGATCGGCTCGACCGGCGCGGCCGGGTCGAACTCGGCCTTGCCCCAGTAGAGCCGCTTGGGCTCCAGGAACACCACCGGGTCGTCGGAGGCGATCGAGGCGCGCAGCAGCCCGTACGCGTCCGCCACCGTCCCCGGGGTGACCACGTGCAGGCCCGGGGTGCTGGTGTAGTAGGCCTCGGAGGCGTCGCTGTGGTGCTCGACGCCGCCGATGCCGCCGCCGTAGGGGATACGCACGGTGATCGGCAGCGGGAGCTTGCCCGCCGTACGGTTGCGCATCTTGGCGACGTGCGAGAACAGCTGTTCCAGCGCCGGGTAGGCGAAGGCGTCGAACTGCATCTCGACCACCGGGCGCAGCCCGTACATCGCCATGCCGATCGCGGTGCCGAGGATGCCGGCCTCGGCCAGCGGGGTGTCCAGGCAGCGCTCGGGGCCGAACTCGGCGGTGAGCCCGTCGGTGATCCGGAAGACGCCGCCGAGCCGGCCGACGTCCTCGCCGAGCACGTGCACCGTCGGGTCCTCGCGCATGGCGTCCCGCAGGGCGGAGTTGAGCGCCTGCGCCATGCTGGCGGTACGGGAAGAGACAGCGGTGGACATCAGTGCTGCACCTCGGCCTCGGCGGCCAGCTCGGCGGACAACTGGGCGGCCTGCTCCAGCAGTTGCGGGGTGGGCTCGGCGTAGACGTGGGCGAACAGCGCCATCGGGTCGAGCTCCGGGTCGGCGTGGAACTCGGCCCGCATCCGGGCCGCCAGCGCCTCCGCCTCGTCCGCCGCCTCCTGCACCAACCGGTCGTCCAGCAGATCGAGTTCGCGCAGCGCGTGCTCCATCAGCAGGATCGGGTCGTGCTCCCGCCAGGCGGCCACCTCGGGCTCGGTGCGGTAGCGGGTGGCGTCGTCGGCGTTGGTGTGGGCCTCGATCCGGTAGGTCAGCGCCTCGATCAGGGTCGGGCCCTCACCGCTGCGGGCCCGCTCGACCGCCTCGCCGAGCACGGAGTGCAGCGCGGGAGCGTCGTTGCCGTCGACCAGCCGGCCGGGCATGCCGTAGCCGACGGCCTTGTGGGCCAGGCTGGGCGCGGCGGACTGGGCGCTGAGCGGCACGGAGATGGCGTAGCCGTTGTTCTGCACCAGGAAGACCACCGGGGCCCGGAGCACGGCCGCGAAGTTCAGCGCCTCGTGGAAGTCGCCCTCGCTGGTGCCGCCGTCGCCGAGCATGGCCAGCGCGACCACCGGCTCGCCGCGCAGCCGGGCGGCGTGCGCCAGTCCGACGGCGTGCGGCGCCTGGGTGCCGAGCGGGGTGCAGAGCGGGGCGGTGCGGCTGGCGCGCGGGTCGTAGCCGGTGTGGGCGTTGCCGCGCAGCAGGGTCAGCGCCTCCAGCGGGTCGACGCCCCGGGAGACCACGGCGAGGGTGTCGCGGTAGCTGGGGAAGAGCCAGTCGTGCTCGCCGAGCACCAGCGCGGCGGCAACCTGGCAGGCCTCCTGGCCGGTGGAGGCTGGGTAGACGGCGAGGCGGCCCTGCTTGGTGAGGGTGGTGGCCTGCTGGTTGTAGCGGCGGCCGACCACCAGTCGGCGGTAGAGCTCGCGCAGCAGCGCCGGGTCGTACTTCTCCAGCGCGGGGGTGCCGAGCACCCGGACGGGGGAGACGTCCGGAAGGAGCGGGGCCGGATCGGTGCGCGGGGCGGTGGCCCCGGGCAGCCAGCCGGGCACCGCGGTGTGGTGTCTGTGGTCGAGAACGGTCATCTCGGGGCACCTCCTGGGGTGGCGGGGGCTCCCTACCGATTGTTCGGTCGTCTGTTCATCTTGACCAGAACCGTGACAAGGTGGTGGACATTCGGCCTGTGCGGGGGTCGACTGGTGGCAGTGCGTCCAATCGGTGAGGGTGGGGGGTCATGTCGGCTGAACAGATGTCCAGACTCGACCGGGTCGACCGGTCGATCCTGCGGCTGCTGCAGCAGGACGGTCGCGCCTCGATCCGCTCGGTGGCCGAGCGGGTCCACGTGTCCCGGGCCAATGCGTACGCCCGGATCTCCAGGATGGTCGAGGACGGCATCATCCGCGGCTTCACTGCCAGGGTGGACCACGAACGGGCCGGTCAGGGCGCGTCCGCGTACATCACCCTGAAGATCGTCCAGAACTCCTGGCGCACCGTGCGCGAGCAGCTGCTGGAGCTGCCCGGGGTCGCCCACATCGCCCTGGTCGGCGGGGACTTCGACGTGCTGCTGCTGGTGCACACCGCCGACAACCACGCCCTGCGGGAGCTGGTGCTCAACCGGATCCAGTCCATCCCACAGGTGCTCGGCACACGAACCATGCTGGTGTTCGAGGAGACCGACCAAGTGCCGCCCGATTAAGGCGCCCCCTGATTAGGCGCCCTTCGCCTCCGAGGCGCTCTGATCCGGTGCCGACGGTCGGCGCTCCGGCGCTCGTGCCTCGCTTGTCGCTCCTCCCTTTCGGCACCGGCGCGCCCCTTCGGCTCAGGGCGCGAGTGCCGTCAGGTGCGCGAGTGCCGTCAGGTGCGGGCCCGCAGCCCGTCGAAGGCCAGGTGCACCACCGCGTCCGCGACCCCGTCGGCCGCCTTCAGCCCCGGCCGGTACCACTCCACGATCGAGTTGATCATCCCGAACAGCAGCCGGGTGGCCAGCCGCGGTTCCACGTCCGCGCGCAGCGCGCCGTCCGCGACCGCCGCCCGCAGCAGCTCGGCGACCTGGTGGTCGAAGTCCCGCCGGCGCTCCAGCGCCCACAGCTCGGTGGCCGTGTTGCCGCGCACCCGCAGCAGCAGCGTCACGTACGGCAGCTCCGCCAGCAGCACCTCGGCGGTGCGCCGCACCACGTGCTCCAGCCGCTCCACCGCCGGCCCCTGCACCGCGGCCGGCTCGGCCAGGATCGCGAACAGCCCGTCCAGCGCCCGCCCCACGGCCAGCCGCAGCAGCTCCTCCTTGCCGCGGACGTGGTGGTAGATGGAGGACTTGGAGATCCCGGCCGCCCGGGACAGGTCCTCCATCGAGGTGCCGTCGTAACCGCGCTCGTTGAACACGTCGACGGTCACCGCGAGCAGTGACTCGACGGTGTAGGCGGTGCGCGTGGTGTGATCGGCCATCCTCCGAGTATCCCCGGCCGCCCCGGACCCCACGCGATCGGGTCGGCCGGTCCGTGCCGGGCCGCTCGGTCCATGCCCGGCCCGGTACGGACCGCCTAGACTTCGGCGGACGATCGTCCACGTCCAGCAGGCTGGGGTCCACCGCTGATGAACGCAATACCGGCAGTCTCCTCCGACCTGCCCGAGCAGCGCAGCGAGGAGCCGGAGAGCGTCCCGGACACCTGGCAGGAGCGCGCCCGCGCGCTGGTGGTCCGCTTCGGCCCGGCCGTGTGGTGCTACGCGGTGCTCAAGCTGATCGGCTTCACCGTGTTCATGAAGCTGCTCTCCTTCGCCGGGGACTACGCCAAGAAGCCGGCCCGGTTCGGCGGCGGCGCCAACACCTGGGACGTGCTGGCCAGCTGGGACGGCTGGTGGTACCAGCAGGTCGCGCAGTTCGGCTACCACCCGGCGCTGATCCCGGTCCCGGGCGGGCAGCCCGGCTTCACCATCGAGCAGAACTCGGCCGCCTTCTTCCCGCTCTACCCGGGCCTGATGCGGCTGACCTCGGACGTCACCGGGCTCGGCCTGTACGGCGCCGGGATGCTGGTCTCGATCCTGGCCTCGCTGTTCGCCGCCGCCGGGATCTACGCCGTGGTGGACAGGATGTCCGGCCCCCGGGCGGGCGTGATCGCCGCCGGGATCTGGGCGATCGCCCCGGGCTCGGGCGCCGAGTGGGCGGTCTACTCGGACTCCCTGTTCGTCGCGCTGGCCGCCTGGGCCTGCTACTTCGTGATGACCAAGCAGTGGGTCACGGCCGGGGTGATCACCCTGATCGCCGGGCTCAACCGGCCGACCGCGGCGGCGCTGATCGGCGCGGTCGGCCTGGCCGCGCTGGTCGAGCTGTACCGGCGGGAGAGCGGCGTGCTGCGCCCGCTGGCGGCGATGCTGCTGGCCCCGGTCGGCCTGCTCGGCTACGTGGCCTGGGTGGGCTGGCGGACCGGCGAGTGGGGCGGCTACTTCCGGCTGCAGCGCGACTCCTGGCTGCACTACTTCGACTGGGGCCAGGGCACCTGGCACTCGATCCGCGGCGTGCTGCTGGGCCGCAACGACTACCCCTTCGCCTTCCCGGTGCCGGACCTGCTGGCCACCCTGATCGTGTTCAGCCTGCCGGTGCTGATCGTGCTGCTGATCCGGCTGCGCCCGCCGCTGGTGCTGACCGCCTACACGCTGGCCACGATCGTCTCGGTGCTCGGCAGCCTGGGCATCTTCGGCAACGTCTCGCGCTACCTGCTGCCGGCGTTCCCGCTGTTCATCGCGCTCGCGGTGGGAATGCGCAAGCTCAGCTGGCCGGTGCTGGCCGCCGTGCTGGGCACCGGCGCGGTCGCCTCCGGCTGGTACGCCGGGTACGTGCTCTTCGAGCTCGGCGTGCCGTAACCACGACGCGCACGAAGCAGCAGGGGGCGCGTCCGCCGAGGACGCGCCCCCTGCTTTTCTGCCGGAATCCGATCCCTGCACCCTCTTGAGCCGACCGATCGTTCGGTTACTCTGTGACGTGTCCCGTCCTCCCCCTTGAGGAGCGCACAGATGTCCGCAGCGGTCACCCACCCCCTCGTCAGCGAGCTGGTCGAGCGCCACCAGGCCACCCTGGACGCCGCGCTCGCCGCCGCCGCGAAGCGCGACTACTGGTCCCCGTACCCCGAGTTCCCGAAGGCCTACGGCGAGACCGGCCCGGCGGACGGCAAGGCCGCCTTCGACGCCCTGCTCGGCAGGCCCTTCGCCATCGAGGGCCACCCCACCGACGGCGACCAGGTCGGCGGCGAGGCCTCCCCGTACGGCGTCGAGCTGGGCATCACCTACCCGCACGCCGACCCGGACGCGCTGATCGCCGCGATGCGCGCCGCCCAGCCCGGCTGGGCCGCCGCCTCCCCGCTGGCGCGCGCCGCCGTCTGCCTGGAGATCCTGCACCGGATCAACGCCCGCTCGCACGAGTTCGCCCAGGCCGTCATGCACACCACCGGCCAGGCCTACGGCATGGCCTTCCAGGCCGGCGGCCCGCACGCCCAGGACCGCGGCCTGGAGGCCGTCACCTACGCATACGCCGAGCAGACCCGGCTGCCCGAGCGGGCCGCCTGGACCAAGCCGCAGGGCAAGCGCGAGCCGCTGGTGATGACCAAGGAGTTCACCGTCGTGCCGCGCGGCCTCGCGCTGCTCATCGGCTGCAACACCTTCCCCACCTGGAACGGCTACCCGGGCCTGTTCGCCTCCCTGGCCACCGGCAACCCGGTGCTGGTCAAGCCGCACCCGCGGGCCGTGCTGCCGCTCGCGCTGACCGTCGCGATCGCCCGCGAGGTGCTCACCGAGGCCGGCTTCGACCCCAACCTGGTCTGCCTCGCCGCCGAGCACGAGGGCGGCACCGTCGCCCAGACCCTCGCCGTACGGCCCGAGATCAAGATGATCGACTACACCGGCTCGACCACCTTCGGCGACTGGCTGGAGGAGCACGCCAAGCAGGCGCAGGTCTACACCGAGAAGGCCGGTGTCAACGCGGTGGTGATCGACTCCACCGACGACTACAAGGGCATGCTCGGCAACCTGGCCTTCGCGCTCTCGCTCTACAGCGGCCAGATGTGCACCACCCCGCAGAACCTGCTGATCCCGCGCGGCGGCATCGGCACCGACCAGGGCGACAAGTCCTTCGACCAGGTGGTCTCCGACCTCGCCGCCGCCATCGAGGGCCTGCTCTCCGACGACGCCCGCGCCGCCGCCATCCTCGGCGCCGTGGTCAACCCGGGCGTGCTGCAGCGCTCGGCCGCCGCGGCCGGCGGCGAGTACGGCGAACTCGCCCTCGCCCCGCGCGCGGTGACCTCGCCCGAGTTCCCCGGCGCGACCGTCCGCACCCCCGCGCTGATCAAGCTCAACGCCGACAAGCCGGACGACCGCTCGGTGTTCCGCAGCGAGTGCTTCGGCCCGGTCTCCTTCGCCGTCGCCGTCGAGTCCACCCCCGCCGCCGTGGAGCTGCTGCGCACCACCGTCCGGGAGAAGGGCGCGATGACCGCCTCCGGCTACACCACCTCGCCCGAGGTGGAGGCCCTGCTGGTCGAGGCCGCGCTGGACGCCGGCGTCTCGCTCTCGCTCAACCTCACCGGCGGCGTCTACCCCAACCAGACCGCCGCCTTCTCCGACCTGCACGGCACCGGCGCCAACCCGGCCGCCAACTCGGCCTACTGCGACGGCGCCTTCGTCGCCAACCGGTTCCGCACGGTGGAGATCCGCCGGCACAGCTGAGCCGACGCACGGGCGGCACCCGGTCCCCCGGTGGCCATCGGCCACCGGGGGACCGGCGGTTCACAGCAATCGTGAGGCCCGGGATGATGGAGGCTGGGAGAACGCCGGAAACGGCGTCCAACCGCCCTCCGAACACCGGGAGCTGAATACATGACCGTGAAGCCGACGACCGAGACCGACGTCGTCATCGTCGGTGCCGGACCGACCGGACTGCTGCTGGCCGGCGACCTCGCCGCCGCCGGAGTCGGCGTCACCGTCCTGGAGAAGCGCACCGCCGAATCCAACCTGACCCGCGCCTTCGCCGTGCACGCCCGCAGCCTGGAGCTGCTCGACGCCCGGGGACTGGCCGACGAGCTCATCGCCACCGGCCGCCCGCTCGGCTCGCTGCGGATGTTCAACCGGGTCGCGATCGACCTCAGCCCGATGCCCACCCGGTTCCCGTTCGTCCTGATCACCCCGCAGTACAACGTCGAACGGCTGCTCCAGGACCGCGCCGAGAAGGCGGGCGCCACGATCGTGCGCGGCGCCGAGGTCACCGGACTGCGCCAGGACGCCGAGGGCGTCACCCTGGAGACCCGCGACGGGCAGGCCCACCGCGCCCGGTACGCGGTCGGCACCGACGGCGTCCGCTCCGCGGTCCGCGACCTGCTGGGCATCCCCTTCCCCGGCGAGGCCGTGGTCGACTCGGTGCTGCTGGCCGACGTCCGGCTGGAGCGCGAGCCCGCCGACGCGATCGCCGTCGGCGCCAACAAGAGCGGCTTCTCCTTCATCGCCCCGTTCGGCGACGGCTGGTACCGGGTCATCGCCTGGGACCGCCACGAGCAGTACACCGACGGCGCCACCCCCACCCCCGAGCAGCTCACCGCGATCGTCCTGGCCACCCAGGGCGAGGACTACGGCCTGCACGACGTGCGGTGGAGCTCCACCTTCCACAGCGACGAACGCCAGGCCCCCAACTACCGCTCCGGCCGGGTCTTCCTGGCCGGCGACGCCGCCCACTGCCACTCCCCGGCCGGCGGCCAGGGCATGAACACCGGCCTCCAGGACGCCGCCAACCTCTCCTGGAAGCTCGCCGCCGCCCTCCAGGGCCGGGCCACCGACGCGCTGCTGGACACCTACCAGACCGAACGGCATCCGGTCGGCAAGATGGTGCTGCGCACCTCCGGCGCGCTGATCCGGATCGCCCTCGCCGAGTCCGCCCCCAGCCGCGCCCTGCGCGGGGCGCTCACCGCGCTCGGCAGCCACCTCGACCTGTTCAGCGAGCGCGGCGCCCGGCTGGTCTCCGGCATCGAGATCTCCTACCCGGCCCCCAAGGGCTCCCACCCGCAGGTCGGCAAGCGCGTCCCCGACCTGCGGCTGACCGCGCTGAGCAAGCCCGAGGAGGGCGCCCCGGCCGGTCCCGAGCGGCTCTACGAGGCGCTGCGCGCCGGGCGGTTCGTGCTGGTCAGCAATGACGAGCTGGCCGCCGCCGAGCCCTGGGCGGACCGCTTGGTCTCCGCCGCCCCCGCCGACCCGCACGGCAAGCTGGCCGACACCGTCCTGCTGATCCGCCCGGACGGCTACGTCGCCTGGGCCGCCGTCGACCCCGGCCAGGGCGAGCTGAGGGACGCCCTCACCACCTGGCTGGGCGCGGGGGCCGCCGAGGCCTGATCGGCCGTCCGATCCCCCACCTGATCCCCGCGCCCCGACAGGGGCGCGGGGATCCGCGCGCAGCGGAAGGCGCGGCCCGCACCCGGGCTACGGGCCCCGGACCGCGCGCCACCGCACCCCGCGCAGCGGCCCGCACCCGCCGACCCTTCGTTCGGTCGTCCCTTAACCCCGCGCCTTCACGTAGTGCCGCGCCGCCTTCGCCCGGTTCCCGCAGACCGCCATCCGGCACCACCGCCGGCGGCCGTTCTGCGAGGCGTCGAAGAAATGCAGAATGCACGCCTCGTGTGCGCACTGCTTCACCCGGTGCGCGCCCTGCCCGAGCAGCGTCAGGAAGTCGTCCGCCGCCAGCCAGGGCGCCAGCCACTCCGGCCGGTCGGCCTCCACCCGGTCCTCGGCCCCGCCCGGTCCGGCCGTCCGCCGGATCCGCCCGTGCGCCAGCACCGCGTCCAGTCCCTCGCGTGCCCGCAGGCTCAACTCGCCCTGGTCACGGGCCTCCTGGGCGGCCAGCCGGATCGCCTCGCGGGTCTCGCGGATCGCCGCCAGCCCGGCCTCGTCGGCCGCGCAGCGCCCGCTCAGCCCGTTGCTGGAGAGCCAGATCCCGTACTCCTCGACGCCGGTGAGCAGATCGTTGACGGGCGTCCCGGCCCAGCGCGTGTTGAGCAGGTCGAGCGCGAGCGGCTCACCGATCAGCGGTCGGGGGTCCCTCGGGTCTGCCGTCACGTCAGTCATCCCTCTCCCTCGGCTCCGCCCGATTCTACGACCGCGCCCCGCATCGCGAATTGGTATGGACCGGCGCCGGAATTCCGGCCATTCACTGTATGGAATCACCGGCCGCCCGGGGATCCACAGTTGACTGTTTTTTAGCAACGAATTACTTGACCATGATCCAACAAGCGGACTTGTTCTGTCATGTTCTAGCCAGCGTTCTACCCCGGAACGCCCTGGCCCCTTGCCGGCCCCCACAGCCGGCCAGAGGAGGATCCGTTGCGCCCCCGCACCCTTGCCCTCGCCGCGGCGATAGCCGTCCTGCCGCTGACCGCCGTCTCGCTCGGCGTCTCCACCGCGCAGGCCGCCACCGCCCCCCACGCCACCCCGCGCGTCGCCCTGCCGAACACCGTGAACCCCGCGGTGGCCCACTCGGAGAAGAAGGGCGACGTCCCGGCCGAGCAGCAGATCTCGGTGGCCGTCAGCCTGAAGCTGCGCAATGCCGACGCCCTGGACCGCTTCCTCACCGCGGTCACCACGCCCGGCTCGCCGCAGTTCGGCAAGTACCTGACGCCCGAGCAGTTCTCCGCCCAGTTCGGCCCGGCCCAGCAGGACGTCGAGAAGGTCAAGGCCTACCTGGCCGCGCAGGGCCTGACCGTCGGCGACGTCAGCGCCAACCGCCAGGTGATCAACGCCCACGGCACCGCCGCGCAGATCTCGCAGGCCTTCGGCACCCACGAGAGCTCCTACGTCGACCCGCAGCTGCAGCGCGCGTTCTTCGCCAACGACGACGCCGCCTCGATCCCCGCCGACCTGGCCGGCGTGGTCCAGGGCGTGAGCGGCCTGGACAACCACGCGGTGCGCAAGACCCACCTGGCCAAGCCGAACGCGGTCACCCCGAGCGCCGCCACCGCCACCCCGAGCGGCATGAGCCCGGCCCAGTACACCGGCGCCTACAACCTGAACAAGACCGGCGCCGACGGCACCGGCACGACGGTCGCCCTCTGGGAGTTCGACGGCTACAAGTCCTCGGACCTGACCACCTACGACTCGCAGTTCGGCCTGACCGGCCCGGCGGTCTCCACCGTCTCGGTGGACGGCGCCAACTACGACTCCGCGCCCGGCCAGGGCGAGGGCGAGGTCGAGCTGGACAGCGAGATCGTCCGCGGCGCGGCCCCCAAGGCCACCCAGCTGATCTACGAGGCCCCGAACAACGACCAGGGCGAGATCGACATGGCCAACAAGATCGTGGCCGACAACAAGGCCTCGGTCATCTCGATCTCCTGGGGCTCCTGCGAGCCGGACACCACCGCCGCCTCGATGACCGCGGTCGACAACGCCTTCAAGCAGGCCGCCGCCCAGGGCATCTCGATCTTCTCCGCCTCCGGCGACGACGGCTCGCGCGACTGCACCCGCTCCACCAGCGGCTCGACCGTCAAGGCCGTCGACTTCCCGGCGTCCAGCCCGCACCAGACCGGTGTCGGCGGCACCAACCTCAAGGTCACCAGCAGCAACGCCTACTCCTCGGAGAGCGCCTGGAGCACCGCCGGCGGCGGCGTCTCCACCGTGTTCAGCAAGCCGAGCTGGCAGACCGGCACCGGCGTCAACGGCACCATGCGCACCGTGCCGGACGTCGCCTCCAACGCCGACCCGCAGAGCGGCTTCTCGATCTACACGGCCGGCGCCTGGCAGGTCTACGGCGGCACCAGCGCGGCCGCGCCCCTGTGGTCCGGCTACGCGGCCCAGTTCAACCAGAAGGCCAAGGCCGCCGGCCAGTCGGTCCTCGGCGAGGCCAGCCCCCGCCTGTACTCGGTCGCCAACAGCAGCAACTACGGCAGCACGTTCCACGACGTGACCACCGGCGCCAACCAGGACTTCTCCGCCGGCACCGGCTACGACCAGGTCACCGGCTGGGGCTCCCCGGTCGCCGACGCCCTGACCACCGCCCTGCTCGGCGGCAGCAGCGGCACCACCCCGCCGCCCACCGGCGGCTGCACCGCCGCCCAGCTGATCGGCAACGGCGGCTTCGAGTCCGGCACCGCCGCCCCGTGGACCGCCTCCTCCGGCGTGATCACCAACAGCACCTCCGAGCCGGCCCACTCCGGCTCCTGGAAGGCCTGGCTGGACGGCTACGGCAGCACCCACACCGACACCCTGTCGCAGACCGTCTCGGTCCCGACCGGCTGCGCCTCCGCGACCCTCACCTTCTGGCTGCACATCGACACCGCGGAGACCGGCAGCACCGCGTACGACACGCTGACCCTGCAGGCCAACAACACCACGCTGAAGACCTGGTCCAACGCGGACGCGGCCTCCGGCTACGTCCAGCAGACGGTGGACCTGACCTCCTTCGCCGGCCAGACCGTGAACCTCACGTTCACCGGCACCGAGGACGGCTCCAACCAGACCAGCTTCGTGATCGACGACGCCGCGCTGAACGTCAAGTGATCACCGGCCGGTAGCTCCACCGAGCACCACCGAGACCCCCGCCGGGGCGGCGCCGACAGGGCCCGCCCCGGCGGTGTCCGTTTCCGTCTCGTTCGCGCCTTCCGCCCTCCCGGGTTCCGGTCGTGTTTCCGGACTGTTTCAAGATCGATAACCATCTGGTCGACCTGTCGTGACCACTGTCATACGCGCGACTGATGACGTAGCCTCTCGACCGTGCATAGGGTTCCCCAAAGCTCGGTGAAGCCGCTGGCGGCGCGCCCCGGCGCCGGCCCGGTGCCACCGAACTCACCTGGTGGGGAGGGTCACCGCATGGCCGCACAGCAGCCTCAGGACGCCGCGCGGCTGCGGCTGGTCGGATCGCGTACGGAGCGTCCCGACCCGCCCACGCCTGCGGCCCCGGCCACGGCCCCCGTGCCGTCCGCCGGACGCCCCACCCCGGCCGGCGGCTTCGCGGACGCCCTGCACCTGGCCATCGAGGCCAGCGGCCTCAGCCTGGACCGGATCCGCGCGGCGCTCGCCGGGCGCGGCGTCAGGGTCAGCGTGACGACCCTGAGTTACTGGCGCCGCGGGCGCAGCCAGCCCGAGCGGGCCAGCTCGCTGCGCGCCGTCCACCTGCTGGAGGAACTGCTCGACCTGCCGCACAGCTCGCTCTCCTCGCTGCTCGGCCCGCCGCGCCCGCGCGGCCGCTGGGCCGCCGCCGCCAGCATCAGCCACCTCGGGCTGGAGGACGTCTGGCCGGGCGAGCAGGAGATCGCCGCGATCTTCGCCGAGCTGGACGCCCCGCCGGCCGGCGAGCTGGAGCGGCTCAGCATCCACGACTCGTACTACGTGGACGCCGAGCGGCGCGCCAACCTGCTCCGGATGCGCCAGGTGGTGCGCGCCACGGTCGGCGGCGTCGGCCGCTGCCTGGTCGTGCACAAGGCCGACGAGGAGGCCACCGGCTGCCCGGAGATCACCTCGGTGCGGCACGGCCGGCTGGGCCGGGTCCGCCGCCGCCCGGAGGTCGGGCTGACCGTCGCCGAGCTGATGCTGGACCGCCCGCTCGGGCTCGGCGACAGCACGGTCTTCGAGTACGAGGTGGAGATCCCGCCGGGCGGCCCGACCATGGAGTACAGCCGCCGCTTCGCCACCCAGGTGCGCGAGTACGTGCTCCAGGTGCACTTCGACCCGGCGGCCGTCCCGGTGCACTGCGAGCGCTACGACCGCGAGCCGGGGGCCGACGTCGACCACCGCCGCGAGCAGCTGTGGATCGGCGCCTCGGCGAGCGCCCACGTGCTGGCCCCGGACCAGCAGCCGGGCCACATCGGCATCCGCTGGGAGTGGGCGTAGCCGCCCCCCACCCCACATCCCCACAGCCCCGTCTGACCGTCAGGTCCGGCGGGGCTGTCGCGTTCCCGCCCCGGAGAACCTAACCCCTTCACCCAGGAGAAATGGTTGACTCTCCATCATCTAACTCATAGTCTCATGAATACCGGTTAGGTAGGAGCCTCGCCGGACCGCCCCAGCCACAGGAGTGACCAGGCATGTCCAGCACCACCCTGCTCCGCACCCTGCAGACCGGCCACGTGGGCCTGAACGTCACCGACCTGACCCGCTCGATCGACTTCTACCGCGCCGTCCTCGGCCTCCAGCTCGCCCACGAGGGCACCGACCCCGAGCGCCGCTACGCCCTGCTCGGCCGCGACGGCCGCCTGGTGGTCACCCTCTGGCAGCAGAGCACCGGCGCCTTCTCCACCGCGACCCCCGGCCTGCACCACCTCTCCTTCGAGGTGGAGAGCCTGGACGAGGTCCGCGCCACCGAGCAGCTGCTGCGCGAGCTGGGCGCCGAGTTCGCCTACGACGGCGTCGTCCCGCACGGCGAGGGCTCGGCCTCCGGCGGCATCTTCTTCTCCGACCCGGACGGCATCCGGCTGGAGGTCTACACCCGCACCGGGGTGGACGGGACCGACGCCGAGGCACCCACCACCGACGCCCCGACCTGCGGCTTCTTCTAAGCCGACACCGAGCGCGGACCACCACCGGTGGGCCACGGGGGAGCCCGCCACCGAGCCGAGGGGAGCACGCCATGACGACCGTCAGCACGCCGTACCACGCCGGCGAGCGGGCCGCCCAGGCCCGGGCCGGCCTGACCGAACGGGCCGACCACGCCGGCCGGTCGATCCGCAGCACCGTCCCGGCGGTCGCCGCCCGCTTCCTCACCGAACGGCGGATGCTGGTGGTCGGCGCCGCCGACCCCGACGGCCGGATCTGGGCCACCCAGCTGGCCGGCCCGGCCGGCTTCCTGCAGACCGCGGACGAGCGGACGATGACGGTCGCCGCCCGCCCGGCCGGGGCCGACCCGCTGGCCGAGGCGCTGGCCCGCCCGGCCCGGGTCGGCACCATCGCCCTGGACCCGGCCGGCCGCCGCCGGATGCGGCTCAACGGCCGCTCGGCGCCGGACGGCCGGGGCGGGCTGACGATCCACGCCGAGGAGGTGGTCTCCAACTGCCCGAAGTACATCCAGCGCCGCACCCCGCTGGACCGCCCGGGCGCGGGCGCGCCCCGTGCGGTCGCCGCCGGCCCGGTGCTGTCCACGGCGCAGCAGCTGGCCGTGGCCACCGCGGACACCTTCTTCGTCGCCACCGCCGGCCCGGACGGCAGCGTGGACGCCTCGCACCGCGGCGGCTTCCCCGGCTTCCTGGAGGCGGTCGGGCCGGACCGGGTGCGCTGGCCGGAGTACCGGGGAAACAGCATGTTCATGACGCTCGGCAACCTGGAGCTGGACCCTCGGGCCGGCCTGCTGCTGCCCGACTGGGAGACCGGCGGGGCGCTGCTGGTCACCGGCGAGGCCCGAGCCGACTGGTCCGAGCAGGCCCGGGAGTCCGCCCCGGGCGCCGAGCGGATGGTCGAACTGACCGTCACCGGCGTGCTGGAACTCGCCGACGCCGCCCCGCTGACCTGGACCGGTCCCGACTACTCGCCCGCCAACCCGCGCTGAGCCGCCGTCGGGTCCGTACCGGCGCCACCTGCGCCGCCCCGCCCGCTTCGGGACTTCGGTCCCGATGACACGCGGATGCGACCCGGGCAGGCCGCTCCCGTCCCGCCGTCAGGCGCGGACCGGGAAAGGCCCGGACACCTGGCGCGGGCCGTCCTCCCGGCGCCCGTTCCTCAGCGCCTGCCGGACTGCCAGTGGAACAGGCCCATCGCGACGCTGGTCGCCAGGTTGAAGCTGGACACCCCCGGCTGCATCGGCACCGCGACCAGCCGGTCGGCGCGGGCCTTGAGCTCCGCCGAGACGCCGTGCCGCTCGGTGCCGAAGGCGAGCAGCGCGTCGTCCGGGAACGGCAGGTCCCGGATGTCCGCGCCCTCCGGGTCCAGCACGTACAGGGGCCCGGCGGGCAGCTCCGGCAGGCTCAGCCGCTCGACGGCGGTCGCGAAGTGCAGCCCGGCGCTGCCGCGCAGCACGGTCGGGTGCCAGGGGTCCAGATCACCGGTGGTCACCACCCCGGTGGCGCCGAACCCGGCCGCCAGCCGGATCACCGCCCCGACGTTGCCCAGGTTGCGCGGGTTCTCCAGCAGCACCACCGGCGCCCTGCGCGGCCGGTGCGCCAGCACCGCCCGGTTGGCCTCGACGGTCGGCCGGACGGCCAGCGCGATCACCCCGGTCGGGTGCAGCCGGGGCGCCAGCGTCCGCAGCCGGGCCTCCGGCAGCTCCACCGCGAGCCCGTCCAACGCCGGGACGACGTCCTCGGCCAGCTCGGCGGCGAGCGCCAGCAGCGCCGACCGGTCGGCCGTCAGCACCCGGCGGACGTCACCACCGAAGCGCAACGCGTGCTTCAGCGCGTGGAACCCGTCCAACAGCACCGCCCCCGGCTCCCCCTCGGCCGTCCGCCACGCCCGCACCAGCTCCTCGTCCATGCCGCTCATGCTCCCACCCCGCCTACCGCCCCTCCGAACTCCCCCGCAGAGCCCGCTCCAGATCCCGCAGAGCCACCCCCAGCAACCGCGTCCCAGCCCGCACCACATCCGCCTGCACGCCCGCCGGCACCTCCGCCAGCCGCTCCTCCAACCGCGCCTGCGCCTCCCGCACGGCCCCGAACTCGACCGGTCGCCCCGTCAGCAGCGCCCCCGCCGCCAGCGCCGTCGCCAGCTGCAGTTCCTCCGCGTACTCCGCCGCCCCCGGCACCGGATCCGCGTCGGCGGCCGGCAGGTGCGCCTCCAGCAGCACCGCCGCCCGCCCGAGGTGTCCGACCGCCGCCCGGGCCCGGTCGATCTGGCGCCGGCTCACCCCGGTCAGCCCGGACTCGTGCCGCCCCGGTTCGGCGTCGGCCCGCTGCATGGCCTGGATCAGCTCGGAGCGCGCCTCCCGCGAGTCCAGCAGCGCCGACCGCACCACCCGCCCCCGGGGTGCCGCCGGCTGCTCGTAACAGGCGACCACCGCCGCCGCGTACCGCCCGGCCGCCGCCAGCCATTCGGCGAGCCGCTCCCCGAGCCGCGCGGTCTGCCAGGTGGGGAACAGCGCGTACGTCAGCAGCGCGACCGACCCGCCGAGCAGGGTCAGCCCGACCCGTTCGAAGGCCGTCGCCAACGGGTCGCCCGCCTGCAGCCCGAGCAGGAACACCACGTACGAGGAGATCACGACCGTGGTCAGCGCGTACCCGGTCCGGAACGCGAGGTACGCCCCGCCGATGCACAGCACCGCGAGCGCGGCCAGCACCCATTCCCCGGGGTGGGCGAGCTGCACCACCAGCGTGGAGGCGGCGACCCCGACGACCGTCCCGGCCAGCCGGGCGACGCCCCGGCTGTACGTCTGGGCGAAGTCCGGCCGCATCACCATCGCGGCGGTCATCGGCGCCCAGTACCCGTGGTGGAACCCGGCCAGCCGGGCCAGCAGGTAGGCGACGGTGACGACCGCGGCCAGCCGTACGGCGTGCTGGAAGATCGCCGAGCGCGGCTGCAGCTGCCGCCGTACGGCCCGCGCCGCGACCGGCAGCATCCGGACGATGGACGGCTTGTGCAGCGCCCCGCCGGCCCCGACCACGGGGGTGGTGATGGTGTCCTCGTCGCTGCGGTCCAGCGTGTCCGCGGCCTTGCGCAGCAGTCCGCCGAGCCGTCGGGCGGAGCGCCGGGCCGCGCCCCGCAGCCGGGCCCCCTCGTCGGGCCGGACGAGGGTGAGGGTGGGCGCCGAGCGGGGGAGCCGGACCGGGTCGCCGGTGCGGATCGCCCGGGCGAGGGCGTCCATCACCTCGGCGGAGGCCGCCAGCACCTCGCGGGCCCGGTCGCGCTCCGGTCCTTCCCCCGGGGCGCCCACCTTGGGGTCGGCGAGCGCGGCGAGGGTGGGCCGGATGCGTTCGGCGAGGCCGCGCAGGCCGCGCATTTCGGGCGGCCGGTGGCGGTCCTGCCAGGGGGTCAGGGCGGCGGCGTACCGGGCGGTCATGAACGGCGCCGGGTCCACCTGCGCGGTCGGGTCCTGCCGCAACCGGCGTGCGTAGTCGGCGAGTTCCGCGTAGGTGTCGGCGAGGGCGCCCCGCTGGGCGGTCCAACTCCCGATCGGCCACAGGGTGATGACGACGGCCTGGACGATCCCGCCGAGCGCGGCGACCAGTCCGTGGCCGAGCGCGGTGAACGCGCTGACCGGCAGCTGGACGACGATCAGCATCACCGAGAGGGTGTTGGCCGCGACCACCCCGGCGGTCGGCCCGATCGCCCAGGCGAGCCCGGCGCCGAAGGCCCACACCGCGAGCAGCACCGGGAACAGTCCGGTGACCCCGGCGGCCAGGTAGCCGAGGAAGGTGCTGACGCCGAGCCCGAACCCGGCCGCGACGGCGAGGCTGGCCCGGGGCCGGAAGCTGCGCTGGAAGGTGGCCGAGCCGGCGATGAACGCCCCCATCGCGGCCGAGGTGGCGAGCGGGACCCCGCCGAGTGCCAGGGTCGGGAACAGCACCAGCGCCACGGCGGCCGCCCCGCGGGCGGCCCGCTTGGGGTCGGTGAGCGCCCGGTCCAGGGTGAGTCCGGTCCGCGCGGTGTCACGAAGGGCGGCGAACCAGGACATAACGACATCCTAGGCGGCAGGCCCCCCGTCCTTGCACCGGGTGGAGCCGTTGCCCCTGATGGCCCCGGGGGACCTGCCCGCTCCGATCCGCCCGAGCCGCGCCGCCACCCAGAGCAGGGCGCCGGTCGGCAGGAACACCGCGTCCGCCGCGACCATCGCGAGCGAGAACACCGGCAGCCCGAGCACCACCGCGATCCCCACGTGCTCGACCATCATCACCGCCAGCAGCACGTTCTTGACCCGCCGGTTGACCAGCGTGAACGGGAAGGCGACCTGCAGGATCACCGTGCCGTACGAGATCAGGAACACCGGCAGCAGCGCCGAGCCGACCAGCGCCGACAGCCCCGGCCAGGGGCTGAAGTAGTCCAGGTGCAGCGGGTAGTACAGCGCGGTGCCGTCCTGCCAGCGCGAGCCCTGCACCTTGTACCAGCCGGCCGTCGCGTAGATCAGCACCACCTCGGCGGCGATCACCAGCAGCGCGCAGTTGTGCACCATGTTCGCCAGCGCGTCGAGCACCGCCCGCGGCTCGCCATCCGGCCGCAGCCGTCCGAGCACCCACCAGATCCCGGCCACCGCCCAGAGCCCCCAGAACAGCGGCGACCAGCCCAGGTACGGGAAGGTCGGGCCGGTCCAGGTCAGGCTGTCGCCGGAGAAGTCGCCGAGCTGACAGGCCGCCAGTACCGCGCCGAGCACCGCCCAGAGCCCCACCCCGGACCACTCGGACCACCAGGACCGACCGGACCGACCGGCCCGGGCCCGCCGGGCGTCCAGCGACCAGACCTCGGCGCAGCGGGTGAAGACCAGGTAGACCGCCATCAGGTGGACGACGTTGTCCCCACCGTCGCCGAGCAGGACGCTGCGGTTCTGCAGCGACAGCACGGTGACCAGGAACAGCACCGTGCCCGCCCGGGTCCGCCAGCCCAGCAGCACCGCCAGGGCGGCCAGCACGGCCAGGTGGTAGACCAGCTCGAACCAGAGCCGCCCGCCGAACCAGGGCAGCACGGTGAACGCCCCGGTGTCGGCCAGCAGCCGCTGGGCGAGCTCCATCGACCAGGGCGAGCGGTCGCCGTACAGCACCCGCCGGTTGGGCCACTCGCGCAGCAGGTAGACGAGCCAGACCAGCCCGAAACCGATCCGCACCACCGCGGCCTGGTGCCGTCCGAGCACCCGCCCGGTGAAGGCCTCCATCGCCCGCCCGAGCACCGCCACCGGCCCGCGCGGCACCGCCACCGGTGCGGGCGGCTGCCCGCCCTGCCGCGGGACGCGGTCCGACAGTGGCGGCTCCACGGCCTCCACCGGCTGCGGAGCCTGCGCCGACACCTCGTTCACCCGAGCCCCCGGTAGTCCTCGTCCCCGACCGGCCACCACGGCAGCTCCCGCACCTTGGGCGCGGGCGGCGCGGCCTCACCGCTCCAGGACGGCGGCGGGACGGTGGTCGAGGTCACCCGGAACTCGATCTCCAGGACCCGCTCGCCGTCCACCTCCCGCCCGATCCGCTGCAGCGCGATCCGCTTGAGGTACTGCTCGGCGAGCCGGCCGCGCGGGTTGGTCTGCTTCTCGTCCTGGTCGTGCGAGCCGTCGTAGAAGTCCCAGGCGCGGCGCAACAGGTTCTGGTCGGCGTGGCTGGGCGCGGGGTTGCCCCGGATCGCGGCGAGGTCCTGCGCGGTCAGCCCGGTCCAGTCACGGGTGCGGGTGGTTCCGCCGTCGGCGACGGTGCGCACCCGGGCGTCCACGCTGATGTTCTGCTGCAGCGGGTTGGGGGCGAACAGCTTCCAGTTCTGCTCGAACTCGGGGTACACCACGCCGTCGACCTGGTCCTGGTACTGCCGGGACAACGCGTTGGAGGGTGCCACGTGCAGGAACACCGCGCTCAGGAACAGCCCGGTGCCGCCCACCAGCACCGCCCCGGCGAGGCCGAGGACGAGCTGCGCGGGCTTCGACCAGACCCTCCCCGGCCCTTCGGCCGGGAGGTGCCCCCGGGAGGCAGGCCGGTCCGTGTTCTCCGTCATGGCCTCCCCCGCCCGACCGACGCTCCGCCGGCCCCGTACCGGCGCGTCGCGCGCCCATCCTGCCCCAACCCCCGAACGGGACCTACAGGACGAAGGCCGCCTGGCCGCTGCTGCTGACCATCGGACGGCCCGCGCCCTCCCAGGCGTACATCCCGCCGTCCACGTTCACCGCGTCCCGGCCCTGCTGGACCAGGTACTGGACGACCTGCGCGGAGCGGCCGCCGACCCGGCAGAGCACGTACAGCTTCGCGTCGGGCAGCTCGCCGATCCGGGCGATCACCTCGCCGATCGGGATGTGCAGCGCGCCGTCCACGTGGCCCGCGTCCCACTCGTCCTGCTCGCGCACGTCCAGCAGGGCGGCGTCGGCCGGGACGGAGGCGGCGTCGGTGGTGGGGATCTGCGCGAACATCGTGTGGCTCTCCTGGTGGGGGTACCGCCCGGCCGGAGGCTGGGGGAAGGTCGGGTCGCTGCCATTCTCGCCCACCGGCACCGCCGAGTGGGCACCGAACAGCCGTTCCAGCTCGGCCTGCTGCGCGGCGGCCTTGGCGAGCAGCTCCTCGGCGAGCTGCTCCAGCAGCCGGTCCGGGTCCTGCGGGGCGAGGGCGAGCAGCTGGCCCATCGGGGTCTGCTCCAGCCGGACCTGCTCGGTGGCGGTCTCGGCGATCTTGGCGGTCAGCCAGTCCAGCCGTCGGCGCAGCCAGCCCAGCCGGTCGGGGGAGTCGAGGGCGGGGGCGGCCTCCGGCGCGGTGGACCACTCGGCGGCCAGGCCCTCCAGCGCGGCGGCGTCCCCGTACGCGTAGGCCTCGTTGACCCGGACCAGGAAGGCCGCCCGGCGCTGCTGCTCGGCCGGGTCGGTGCTCAGGTCGGGGTGGGCGCGGCGGACCAGGTCGCGGTAGACCCGCTGGGCCTGCTTGCCCGGCTTCACCCGGGGAGGCGCGGCGGGCGTCGGGGCGGCCTCGGCCTGCTCCTCGCCGGACTTCTCCCGCACCGAGTCGAACAGTGCGTCCAGGTCCGGCAGCTCCTCGACCCGCTGCCGCGCCTCGGCGGCCAGCCGGACGTCCTCGGGCCGTCCGGTGCGGGCCGCGACGGCCTCGGCGACGAGTGCGTCCAGCTCGTCCAGCCGGGCGTAGAGCGGGCCGAGCAGCTGGTGGTGGATCAGGGCGAAGTTGTCGATCTCGACCCGCAGCGTCTGCACGTCCACGTCCATGCTGAGCCAGGCGAGTTCGGCCGCGGCCACCCGCTCCTCCAGCTCCTGCTGCTCCGGGTCCGTCCAGCGAACGGGGCTCTGCGCGCTCACTTCTCGCCTCTGTCTCGTCCGGCCGGCAGGGTCCTGCGGAGCCGCCGCGGGGGCGGCCCGGCCTGCCACCCTACCGCCGCGCGGGCAAGCCCCGTCCGGGTGAAGCGGGGGTACGAACCGGCGCGCGGCACGTGACACGCAACCGATCCTGATGAATCTCCCCGTTTCGGTGTCGGGCCCGGCCCGGTCCGTGCTTCGCTGGTATCCGCACAGCGTGCCTTCCTCCGGAGAGACGGCCGCCTCCAGGCGTGGCGGCTAGGCGGGAGCAGACCGAATCCATGGTGGCCGAGTCCAACTCCACACCGCGTTCGGCGGGCGCCGAAACCGCGCCGGGCGACCACCCGGGCGGGGTGGCCGCCCTCGTTCGGCTCGCCCTCGTCCTGGTCGACCGGACGGGACGGATCGCCCAGTGGAGCCGGGCCGCCGAGGAGCTGTTCGGGCACCGCGCCGAGGCCGCCACCGACCGCCCCGCCTCCGGCCTGCTGCCCGCCCTGGAGGACCGGATGCTCGGCCGCTGCGCGGTACGCCGCCGCTGCGACGCCCTCGACACCCTGGCCGAGCGGACCTCCGGCGGCAGGCCCTGGGCCGGCCGGCTGACCGTGCACGACCGCGAGGAACACCAGCGCGACGTGCTCTGGTGGGCCTACCCGCTGTCCGGCCCGTCCGGCGGGCTGCTCGCGCTGGCCGCCGACGCCCGCCCGCTGCGCACCACCGGGCCGCGGCTCGCGCTCGGCGAGCGGCTGCTGCCGTTCTCCGCCGCCCCCGCCGCCCGGGGTGGCTTCCACGGGCTGACCGCGACGCTCACCCCCGCCGTCGGCGGGCTGCCCGAGCCGCTGTCCCGGCTGCTGCCCGCCGCCCAGCGGGCGCCGCTGCTGGAGGCGGTGGCCCACGGCGGGCTGCCCGCCCTGCGGCTGGACGCGACCACCGTCCTGCCGGTGCTGCCCTCCGATCCACAGTCCGGCGCCGCGCACGCCGCCGTAGGCCTCGGCCGCCGCTACCCGACGCCCCAGCAGCGCGCCGCCCGGGTCGGCCCCCCGCCGCAGCCCGAGCAGGCCGCGCCCGGCCGCCGGCCGCCCGGCCCGCTGCCCGTCCAGCGCGAGACCGCCCAGCGCGAGACCGCCCAGCGCGAGGCCGTCCAGCGCGAACAGCGCGAACCGGCCCAGCTCCCCGCCGCGGTCGGCGGCGGCCCCGCGGGCGTCCCGTCCGTCCCTCCCCCCGCCTCCGGCCGGGAGGTCCCCCCACCCATCGGAGGAGGAGCCACCATCGAGCAGCAGGCCGCCGTCGAGTCGTCCGCCAAGGGCCTCCCGTCCCGCCGCGCCGACCAGGCCCCGTCCGGAACCGTCCCCGCCCCCGCCTGCCCCGAGGGCCCGCCGGGCGGACGGCTGGGCCCGTTCCTCACCAACGGGCAGGCAGGCGAGCAGCTGGCCCTGCTGAACGAGGTCGGTGGCAAGGTCGGCACCACCCTGGACCTCGGCTTCACCGCGCGCGAGCTGTGCCAGGTGCTGGTCCCCCGGGTCGCCGACTTCGCCTGCGTGGACCTGGTGGACGGGCTGATCTCGGACTCCGAGCTGCCGGTCGCCAGGCCGGACGACGACACCATGCTGCGCCGGGTCGCCCTGGTCTTCAACGAGACCGGCGGCGCCTGGGACCACGTGCTCCCCGAGGGCTCGCTGGTCAGCATGCCCCGCCGGACCCCGCCCGGGATGGCCCTGCAGCTGAACCAGCCGGTGCTGGTCCCGGTGGTCAGCGACGACGTCGCGGTCAACTACGCGATCGCGCTCGGCGGCGCCCGGCTGGCCCCGGTGGTCTCCGGCCGCTCGATGCTGGTGGTGCCGCTGTCCGCCCGGGGCACCGTGCTGGGCATCCTCAAGCTGCTCCGGCTGCCCGACCGCGCCCCCTTCGACGAGAGCGACGCCGCCACCCTCAAGGAGCTGGCGGTACGGGCCGCGCTGTCGCTGGACAACGCCCGGCTGCACCGCGCCGAGGCGCGGGTCGCCACCACCCTGCAGCGCTCGATGATCCCGACCCGCCCGCCGCAGATCCCGGGCGTGCAGATCGCCCACCGCTATCTGCCGGGCGATCCCAAGGCCGAGGTCGGCGGCGACTGGTTCGACGCGATCCAGCTGCCCGGCAGCCGGGTCGCCCTGGTGGTCGGCGACGTGATGGGCCACGGCATCCACTCCGCCGCCGCGATGGGCCGCTTCCGCACCGCGATGCAGACTCTCGCCGCCCTGGACCTGCCGCCCGGCCAGCTGCTGCGCCACCTGGACAACCTGGCCCACAAGCTGGGCGACGACCACCTGGCGACCTGCCTGTACGCGGTCTACGACCCGATCAACCGCACCTGCGAGCTGGCCAGCGCCGGGCACGTCCCGCCCGTCCTGGTGCACCCGGACGGCACCGGCGAGCTGCTGGAGATCCCGGCCGGCGCGCCGATCGGCGTCGGCGGGGTGCCGTTCGTCGCCAAGACCATCGACGTCTCGGACGGCTCGATGCTGGTGCTGTGCACCGACGGCCTGGTCGAGGTGCGGGGCGGGGACATAGGAGCCGGCCTGGCCGCGCTGTGCGGCAACCTGATCGACCCGCAGCAGAGCCCCGAGCAGGCCTGCGACGAGGTGCTGCGCCGACTGCACACGGACGACCGCAAGGACGACGTCGCCCTGCTGGTGGCCCGCTTCGACGGGGTCGCCCCGTCCGAGGTGGCCACCTGGGACCTCACCGTGGACCACCGCGAGGTCCGCCGGGCCCGCTCGCTGGTCCGCGAGCAGCTGGCCGCCTGGCACCTGGAGGCGCTCGGCGACACCACCGAGCTGCTGGTCAGCGAGCTGGTCACGAACGCCGTCCGGGTCGCCCGGGACACCGTCCAGCTGCAGCTGATCCGGGTGGACAAGCTGCTGGTCGAGGTCAGCGACGACAACCACAACCTGCCCTCGCTGGAACCCGCCGAGCAGCTCGGCGAGACCGGCCGCGGCCTCACCCTGGTCACCAAGCTCGCCGAACGCTGGGGCACCGCCCGCAAGGCGGTGGGGAAGGTCGTCTGGTTCGAACTCCCCCTCCCGCACGCGTGACGGCCGCGTACGGACACACTGTGAACCAGTGGGTCGGCGTACGCGGCCGTCACGACCGATGAAACGACCGTCAGGGGATGGCGGCCCCCGCCGAACGGTGCCGCCCGGCCTCCACCGCGACCTCCCGGGAGGCGACCGCGGCCACCGAGGTGGCGGCACCGACCCCGGCCAGCACCCGCGGCCAGAAGTCCCCGAAGACCTCGACCGAGACGGCGATCAGCAGCGCGGTGACCACCGCGACCACGTGCTCCAGACCGGCCAGGTTCGGCAGCACGATCGCCTCGCCGACCATCAGGGTCACCACCAGGGCGGCCGTGAGCCAGGCCCGGCAGCGGAACGCGATGCAGATCGCCAGCGCCACCACCGCGGCCGACGGCCCGGTGTCCCGCACGTAGGCGACCCACTTCGGGAAGCCGAACAGGTGGCCCGGCCCGATGGCCACCCCGATCCGGGCGAACAGCGTGCCCGTCAGGGTGCAGGCGTAGGCGACCACCAGCGTCATCCGCCGGCCGAGCACGATCTCGGCGATCGCGAAGACCACGAACACCTGGGCCAGCGCCCCCCAGACCGGCAGGTCCAGGGCCGGCACGTACAACGACAGCGGGGTCCGCACCAGCGAGACCTCCAGCGGCAGCGCGGCCCGCACCACTCCGATGTGGTTGACGAACCGCTCGCCGCCCGGCAGGTGCTGGACGATACTGAACAGCAGGATCAGAAACGTCGCCGCCGTGGCCAGCGGGAACGCGGCGAACCTCTTTCGCACCACTGCGTCCCGGACCGTGACGTACAACGCTCCCCACTCGGCGACAGCGGCCGTTCTGGCTAGCGCCACCGGCCCCTTTCGCACGCCCCCCGCGTGGGTCCTGTGAATCACAACGTTTCTCCTGAATCCCCGAACTTCTCAGCCACTCCAACATTAGAAGCCAGTTAACAAATCCACATCGGCATGGATG
The DNA here is from genome assembly GCF_043201815.1 of Kitasatospora sp. NPDC048296. Lineage (NCBI taxonomy): Bacteria > Bacillati > Actinomycetota > Actinomycetes > Kitasatosporales > Streptomycetaceae > Kitasatospora > Kitasatospora sp. NPDC048296. The sequence goes on along the minus strand of NZ_JBICZB010000001.1, from coordinate 304,297 downwards.
GGGATTCAGGTCATCCTCAGGGGGGAGAACAATCCCCCCACCGGGTCCCCCATCGGACCGATCGGGCCCTCCACCCCACCCCCCGTCCGACCGGGCAGGCCCCCCTCCGCCCCCGACGGAGGGTTATCCCTCCCCGTCCCGCGCCGCCACCGGCACCCGGGGGGCCACCACGGCGGCCCGGGAGTGTCGGCGACGGAACAGCGCGGGCAGGCTCGGCGCGACGATGAACCCCTCGGCCCGCGCGCTCGCCAGGCCGATCCGCGGAATCTCGCTGCTCTTCTCGAACAGCAGGTAGCGCGGCTCCCAGATCGGCCGGTACTTGGCGTTCGCGCGGTACAGCGACTCGATCTGCCACCAGCGCGAGAAGAACCCCAGGACGGCACGCCACAGCCGCAGCACCGGGCCGGCACCCAGCCGCGAACCGCGCTCGAACACCGACCGGAACATCGCGAAGTTCAGCGAGACCCGCTTCAGCCCCACCTCGTCGGCGCGCTGCAGCAGCTCGATCACCATGAACTCCATCAGGCCGTTCTCGGTGTCCCGGGCCCGGCGCATCAGGTCCAGCGAGAGCCCGTCCGGGCCCCACGGGACGAAGCTCAGCAGCGCCGCGAGCTCGCCGTCCCCGTCATGGCACTCCAGCATCACGCAGCGGCCGTCGCCCGGGTCCCCGAGCCGGCCCAGCGCCATCGAGAAGCCCCGCTCGGTCGCACCGTCGCGCCACTCGTCGGCCTTGGCCACCAGCTGCGCCATCTCCTCCTCGGAGATGTCCTCGTGGCGGCGGATCCGCACCGTGTACCCGGCCCGCTTGACCCGGTTGTAGGCCTGCCGGACCACCCGCATCGCGCGGCCGTCCAGCGAGAACTCGTCCAGCTCGACGATCGCCTCGTCGCCCAGCTCCAGCGCGTCCAGCCCGTGCCGGGCGTAGATCACACCGGCCTCCTCGGAGGCGCCCATCACGGCCGGCGCCCAGGCGTGCTCACGGGCCTCGGCCAGCCAGGCGTCGATCGCGCCCGGCCAGGCCTCCGGGTCGCCGATCGGGTCGCCCGAGGCGAGCGAGACCCCGCCGACCACCCGGTAGGTCACCGCCGCCTTGCCGCTGGGGGAGAAGACCACCGCCTTGTCCCGGCGCAGCGCGAAGTAGCCCAGCGAGTCGCGCTCGCCCTGCTTGTCCAGCAGGCCGCGCAGCTTCGCCTCGTCCTCGGGGTTGAGCAGCTCCTTGCCGCGCGGGCTGCGGAAGGCCACGTACAGCACCAGCAGGAACAGCACCGCGCCCATCGCGTTGATCGCGGCGTTCACCCAGGTCGGCGCGGCGATCACCGAGCGCAGGTGCTCGGACGGGGTGATGGTGATCATCCGGCCGACCGAGTAGCGGAAGAGGTCCCACCAGCCGGCGCCGTTCAGCTCGTTGGTCAGCCAGACCAACAGCGCGCCGACGCTGCCGCCGAACACCAGCCCGCCGACGAAGGTGGCCGCCGCGGTCTTCGGGTTGGAGCGGTCGCCCTTGGACGTGAACTCCTTGCGCCCGATCAGCAGCGCCAGCACGAACAGGCAGGTCAGGATGGTCGAGATGTAGTTGAGCGGGTGCTTGTTGAACCGTTCCCCGGGCAGCACCATGACCGTCAGGTACAACAGTGCGAACACGCCGCTGAGCGCCGCGTTGAAGATCCACGCGGCCCGCTTGCGGCGCCGCATCGCGACGGCGAGGAAGACCGACAGCACCGCGGCGGCCAGGCCCGAGGTCATCAGGTACGGGGTGAAGTACTCACCCTCGTTGTGCTCGGAGACCTGGTTCCCCCAGGGCACCAGCAGCACCGTGGCCACGTTCAGCAGTGCCAGCAGCCGCAGGTACCAGACGGAGGCCACGGCGGCCCTCGGACGCCAGCGGTCGAGCAGCCCGGCGGGCCGGGGCCCGGTCGACGTGGCGGACGGCTCCGGCTTCACAGTGGACGACACAGCTCAATTCCAAACGATCAGATGGTGGGGCGCATCCGCACACGGCCCGGCGCCGGGCGCCCGCACGGGCCCGGCGGACTGACCGGCCACCCCCGCCCACCGGCTGCCCGCAGGGAGCGGCGGGCCGGAAAAGGCAGCCAACTCCATGGTTCCCCACCATTCCTGAGAATTACGTGAACCGGGTAGCGGATTCCCACCCCCGCCGAACGGCGGGGGTCGACACCCCCCATGCGTTCGGCGCCCCGCCGTCGCTACCCCTACCCTCAAAAGCGATCCCCGCGGACCGCCCGAACCCGGCCGCCCGAACCGAGGAGGCACCATCACCACGACCCGCGTGCTGATCGTCGACGACGAGATCCTGGTCCGCTCCGGCCTGGGCCTGATCGTCGGCTCCGCCCCAGACCTGGAGGTGGTCGGCGACTGCTCCGGCGGGCAGGCCGAGGAACACGTCCAGCGCCTGCGCCCGCACGTGGTGCTGCTCGACATCCGGATGCCGGACCTCGACGGCATCTCCGTGCTGCGCCGCCTGCGCGCCCTGCCCGACCCGCCCGCCGTGGCGATGCTCACCACCTTCGACACCGACGAGTACATCGGCACCGCGCTGCGGGCCGGCGCGGCCGGCTTCCTGCTCAAGGACACCGCCCCCGAGCAGCTGGTGCACGCGGTCCGGGTGCTCGCGGCCGGCGGCAACATCCTCTCCCCGACCGTCACCCGCACCGTGATCGGCGGCTACGTCGACGGCGGCGGCCCGGACGCCGAGGCCACCGCGCTGGCCCGCACCCTCACCGGCCGGGAGCTCGACGTGCTCGCCCTGCTCGGCGAGGGCCTGTCCAACGCCGAGATCGCCGACCGGCTCTTCCTCGGCACCGGGACGGTCAAGGACCACATCAGCGCGATCCTCGGCAAGCTCGGCGCCGCCAACCGGGTGCAGGCCGCCGTGGTCGCCCACCGGGCCGGCCTGGTGCGACCCAAGTCCGGCGACGGGGCATGACGACCGTCGACCAGCTGCCGTCCCGCCGGCTGCCGGCCTGGTGCACCGCGCCCTGGCTGATGCTCCTGCTGCCCGTCCTGTACTCCCTGCTGGACGCCGCGCTGGTGGCCCGGGACGCCACCTGGTGGCAGTTGGCGCTCTCCACGCTGGCCGCCGTCGCGCTGTTCTGGCGCCGCCGCTTCCCGGTGGCGGTGTTCCTGCTCACCATGCCCGGTACCTGGGTGGAGGCGATCTGGCTGGCCCCGATCACCGCCGTCTACACAGTGGCCACCGGGCGTCCCAGCACCAAGGTGCTGTTCCCCTGCGCGGCCCTGTTCACCCTGGTCTCCTTCTTCCACTGGCCGCTGCCGACCCCGGTCATCGACCTCAGCCGGAACACCGCCCTGGACGCCATCCAGGCCGTGATGCTGGCCGCCGGCCCGGCCGCCACCGGTCTGCTCTCCCGAACCCGGCGAGAGCTGGCCGCCCGTCTGGAGGAGCTGACCCGCGGCCAGGAACGGGAGAGCCGGCTGCTCGCCGAGCGGGTGCTGATGAGCGAGCGCGGCCGACTGGCCCGGGAGATGCACGACGTGGTCTCGCACCAGGTCAGCCTGATCAGCATCCAGGCCGGCGCGCTCCAGGTGAGCACCGCCGACCCGGCCGCCGTGACCGTCGCCCGCACCATCCGCGAACTGTCCGTACGGACCCTGGACGAGCTGCGCCAGATGGTCGGGGTGCTGCGCGGCACCGGCGCCCCGTCCCCGGCCGCCCCGCTCGCCCCGCAGCCCCGGCTGGCCGACCTGCCCCGGCTGATCGAGGAGAGCGGCCTGACCGCCGACGCCGAGCTCAACCCCGGTGACCGCCCGTGGCCGGAGGCGGTCGAGCGGGCCGCCTACCGGACCGTCCAGGAGGCGCTCACCAACATCACCAAGTACGCCCCGGAGGCGGTGGTGCACGTGAAGGTCCGGGCGAAGGGCCGCCGGCTGCGGGTGGAGGTCCGCAACGAGGCGCCGCCGGTCCGCCCGGCCGAGACCCTGCCGGGCGGCGGCCACGGGCTGGTGGGCCTGCGCGAGCGCGCCCAGCTGCTGGGCGGCACGCTCACGGCCGGCCCCACCCAGGACGGCGGCTTCGAGGTCCGTGCCGAGCTCCCCGCCACCCACTCCTGAGCCGAGCGCCCCGCTCACGGACCGCGCCCGGCCGGGGTCCGTGAGCACGGACCCCGGGGAATGAGTTGGGAGAACGAGAAAGCCCCGCAGATCCGAAGATCTGCGGGGCTTCGCTGTGCGCGAGGGGGGAGTTGAACCCCCACGCCCTTTCGGGCACTGGAACCTGAATCCAGCGCGTCTGCCTATTCCGCCACCCGCGCATGGGTGTTGTCTTCTTTGCCGACCTTCCCTCAGAACCGCTCGATACCATGTGGTCTTCGCGCTTCCTCGGTCCGACTTCCCTTCCGGGCGGCCCTTCCGACGTGGAAAACAGTAGCACGACCTGGGGGGCAGCTCCGAATCCGTATCCGGGGGGACCGACCGGACCCGAACGGGCGAACGACGAACGGGCGAGCGAAGGAGGGAGGCGGCTCCCACCGGCACACCTGGCGTGCGGCACCCGGCATGCGTCACCCTGTGTGTCCGAGCCCACCCCCGGGCACCACGCGGTCCGGGAACCGTACGGAAGGGCCCGGCGTGGATACGATCAGTACGGAAGTACCGCAAGTAGGCACGACCGACTCCTCGGAGGACCGCTCCTCGGAGAGGGCCGGTCGGCAGGCAGGCGAACGAACCCTGGAAGGGGGTGCCCCATGGGGATGCTGAAGAAGTTCGAACAGCGACTGGAGGGTCTTGTCAACGGCACCTTCGCCAAGGTGTTCAAGTCCGAGGTCCAGCCCGTGGAGATCGCCGGCGCTCTGCAGCGCGAGTGCGACAACAACGCGAGCATCTGGAACCGCGACCGCACCGTCGTGCCGAACGACTTCATCGTCGAGCTCAGCCCGCACGACTTCGAGCGGCTCAGCCCCTACTCCGGCCAGCTCGGCACCGAACTGGCCGGGATGGTCCGCGAGTACGCCGAGGCCCAGCGGTACAGCTTCATGGGCCCGCTCCAGGTGAACCTGGAGAAGGCCGACGACCTGGACACCGGCCTGTACCGGGTGCGCAGCCGCACCCTGGCGGCCGAGGAGCCCCAGCAGTACTCCCCGCCGCCGCAGCAGCAGCCCGGCTACGACCGCCAGCCGTCCGCCCCCGCCCCCGGCGCGCCGTGGCAGCAGGGCGGTGCCGGGCAGTACAGCGCGCCCCCGCCGCCGGCCGCACCCCCCGCGATGCCCGCGGCCCCGCCCGCCGGCGGCAACGTCCGCGCCTTCCCCGGCTCCGGCCACGGCGCCTCGGTCCGCCGCTGGATCGAGGTGAACGGCGCCCGCCACCAGATCTCCGGCGCGGCCTGCGTACTCGGCCGCTCGACCGAGGCGGACGTGCGGATCGACGACCCCGGGGTCTCCCGCAAGCACGCCGAGATCCGCCCCGGCACCCCCTCGATGGTGCTCGACCTGGGGTCCACCAACGGCATCGTGGTGGACGGGCAGCACACCCAGCGCGCTACGCTCCGCGACGGCTCCCGAATCGTCGTGGGCTCCACCACCATCGTCTACCGGCAGGTCGAAGGGTAGTGTCCGAGTTGTTCGCGCGCCTCGCTCACCGACTGGCGGGACGGCCATGTCAGAACTGACCCTGACGGTCATGCGGCTGGGTTTCCTCGCCGTACTGTGGCTGTTCGTCATCGTCGCGATCCAGGTGATCCGCAGCGACCTGTTCGGCACCAAGGTGAACCCCCGCCCCTCCCGCCGCGGCGCCAACGCCGCACCGGGCGGTACCGCGACCACCGCGGGCGCCGGACGTCCGGCGCCCGCCGCCGGCGGGTCCACCGGCTCCGCCGCGGGCCAGACCCAGGGCGGCGGCCGCCGTCGCGGCGCCCCGACCCAGCTCGTCGTGGTGCAGGGCTCGCTGGCCGGAACCACCGTGGCGCTGCAGGGCCAGACCATCACGCTGGGCCGCGCGCACGACTCCACCATCGTGCTGGACGACGACTACGCGTCCTCCCGGCATGCCAGGATCTATCCGGATCAGACTGGGCAGTGGACGGTCGAGGATCTAGGCTCCACCAACGGCACCTATCTGGACCGGCAGCGCCTGACCGCGCCCACCCCGCTCCAGCCGGGCATGCCGATCCGTATCGGCAGGACCGTCATCGAACTGCGGAAGTAGTAGCGCATGAGGGCAAGCATCCCGTCCAAGACCCAGAGGGGGGCACAGGTCGCATGACCCTGGTGCTGCGCTTCGCCGCCGGCTCCCACAAGGGATTGATCCGGGAGGGGAACGAGGACTCCGGCTACGCCGGGCCGCGGCTGCTGGCCGTGGCCGACGGCATGGGCGGCGCCGCGGCCGGCGAGGTCGCGTCCTCCGAGGTGCTCGGCTCGATCGTCCGGCTGGACGAGGACGTGCCGGGTGCCGACCTGCTGACCCTGCTGGGCAACGCCGTCCAGGGCGCCAACGACCGGCTCCGGCAGATGGTCGAGGAGGACCCGCAGCTGGAGGGCATGGGTTGCACCCTGACCGCCATGCTGTGGACCGGCCAGCGGATGGGCCTGGTGCACGTCGGCGACTCCCGCGCCTACCTGCTGCGCGACGGCTCGCTGGTGCAGATCACCCAGGACCACACCTGGGTGCAGCGCCTGGTCGACGAGGGCCGGATCACGCCCGAGGAGGCCGAGACCCACCCGCAGCGCTCGCTGCTGATGCGGGCCCTGGACGGCCGCGGCCAGGTCGAGCCCGACCTGTCGATCCGCGAGGTCCGGGCCGGCGACCGCTACCTGATCTGCTCCGACGGCCTCTCCGGCCCGGTCAGCCACCAGACCCTCCAGGACACCCTCGGCAGCTTCTACTCGCCCGAGCAGACCGTGCAGGAGCTGATCCAGCTCGCGCTGCGCGGCGGCGGTCCGGACAACATCACCTGCATCGTGGCGGACGTCATCGACGTCGGCGCCACGGACACCATGAGCGGCCAGTTCAACGACGTCCCGGTGGTGGTCGGCGCGGTCGCCGACACCCCGCCGTCCTCGGCCGCCGCCGACCGTTCGATCGCGGACACCCCGGCCGGCCGCGCCGCCGGCCTGGGCCGTAGCCCCCAGGGCGCCTTCGGCCCCGCCGAGGGCTACGAGGACGGCTACGGCGCCGCGCAGGGCGGCTTCGGCCCCCCCGAGGGCTACGAGGGCGAGGCCGGCTACGGCTACTCCTCCGCCGAGCCCTCGGTGTACGGCACCGAGGACTTCGACGAGGAGCAGCCCCCCAAGCGCAAGCGTCGGGGCCTGACCGTCTCGCTGGCCGTCCTGGTCACCCTCGGCCTGCTCGGCGGCGCCGGGTACTTCGGCTACCAGTGGACCCAGGACCAGTACTACATCGGCGAGGACGGCGACCACGTCGCCATCTACCAGGGCGTCAACCAGAACCTGGCCGGTCTGAGCCTGTCCTCGGTGCACGAGTCGCACAACGACGCCCCGCTGAAGTGGCTGCCGCAGGACCAGCGCGCCCAGGTGAACAAGACCATCTCGGTCGGCAGCCTGAAGGACGCCGAGAAGACGATGACCGACCTCGTGAACTGGGCCCAGCTGTGCCAGAAGGTCGCCGGCACCACCACCGGAGCGGCCCCGCAGGGCGCCCAGCCGGGAGCGGCCCCGCAGAGCGCCGCACCGACCCAGGCCAGCAAGGCCTCGTTCGTGGCCGCCGTCCCCGTCCCGGGCGAGAAGGAGAAGACCCCGCGCCCGGCCGCGGCGGCTCCGACCGCCACGCCGACCCCGACCGCGCCGAGCACCTCCGCCCCGACGCAGAACGCCACCCCGCCGGTGGCCGCCGCCCCGAGCGAGCAGGCCCAGCAGCCCCAGCTGAGCGACGATGACCGCAGCCGGGCCGAGTCCTGCCCGAAGCAGTGACGTCCGTGACCCGACATAGGTCCGCCCGGAGCGGGCTTGCCGGCCGTCAGGGAGCGGTCACCACGTGAGCAGCTACAACCTGAGCGGCGATACCGGCCGCGCCGGCCGTCGGCGCCGGGCGGTGGCCCAGCGAGCCGTGCCCCGGCGCCGGGGCAACACCACCATCTCGCTCCAGGGCGCGCCGAACCGGCGCAACACCGAGCTCACGCTGCTGGTCTTCGCGGTCCTGCTGCCGATCCTGGCGTACGCCAACGTGGGGCTGGCGATGGACTCCCGGCTGCCGGCCGGCATGCTCGGCTACGGCCTCGGGATGGGCTCGCTGGCGCTGGTCGCGCACCTGCTGGTGCGCCGCTTCGCGCCGTACGCGGACCCGCTGATGCTGCCGATCGCCACCCTGCTGAACGGGCTGGGCGTGGTGATGATCTGGCGGCTGGACAAGGCGGGCAAACTGCTCAGCGGCAACTTCCCGGCGGCGAGGAACCAGCTGGTCTGGTCCGCGCTCGGGGTCGCGCTGTTCATCGGCGTGATGGTCCTGCTGAAGGACCACCGGGTGCTCCAGCGCTACACCTACATCTCGATGGTGGTGGCGCTGGTCCTGCTCGCCGCGCCGGCCTTCTTCCCGGCCCGGGCGGAGGACTTCGGCGCCAAGATCTGGATCCGGATGGGCAGCTTCTCCATCCAGCCCGGCGAGTTCGCCAAGATCATCCTGACCGTGTTCTTCGCCGGCTACCTGATGGTCAAGCGGGATGCCCTGGCACTGGCCAGCCGCCGCTTCATGGGCCTGTACCTGCCGCGCGGCCGCGACCTCGGCCCGATCGTCGTGATCTGGCTGCTCAGCCTGCTGATCCTGATCTTCGAGAACGACCTCGGCACGTCCTTCCTGTTCTTCGGCCTGTTCGTGGTGATGCTCTACGTCGCCACCGAGCGGACCAGCTGGATCCTGTTCGGCCTGCTGATGTCGATCGGCGGCGCGGTCGCCGTCGCCACGACCACCAGCCACGTGAAGGTCCGCATCGACGCCTGGCTCGACCCGATGGCCGCGTTCTCCGCGAACCCGCCCAAGGGCTCGACCGAGCAGATCGGCCAGTCGCTGATGGCGCTCGGCTCCGGCGGGGTGACCGGCTCGGGCCTGGGCCAGGGCCGCTCCTGGCTGATCAACTTCGCCGCGAAGAGCGACTTCATCCTGGGCTCCTTCGGCGAGGAGCTCGGGCTCACCGGCCTGATGGCGATCTTCCTGCTGTACGCCCTGCTGGTGCAGCGCGGCCTGCGCACCGCCCTCGCCGCCCGCGACCCGTTCGGCAAGCTGTTCGCCGTCGGTCTCGCCTCGGCGATGGCGCTGCAGGTCTTCGTCGTGGCCGGCGGGGTCACCGGGCTGATCCCGCTGACCGGTATGACCATGCCGTTCCTCGCCCAGGGCGGTTCGTCCGTGGTCGCCAACTGGGCGCTGGTCGCGATCCTGCTGAAGATCAGTGACAGCGCCCGCCGACCCGGGGTCGAACCGGCCCCGGCCACCGAGGGCCAGGGAGGACCCGTCCGATGAACAAACCGATCCGCCGGGTCTCGATCTTCTGCCTCGTGCTGATCCTGGCCCTGATGGCGCGCACCAACTGGGTCCAGGGAGTCCAGGCCGATTCCCTGGCGTCCAACAAGAACAACAAGCGCCAGCTGTACGACCGCTACGCCCAGCCGCGCGGCAACATCATCGTCAGCGGCCAGCCGGTGACGAAGTCCGACTTCGTGAACGGCCTGCGCTACAAGTACAAGCGCTCCTGGGTCGACGGCCCGATGTACGCGCCGGTGACCGGCTACTCCTCGCAGGCCTACGGCTCCAGCCAGCTGGAGAACCTGGAGGACGGCATCCTCTCCGGCAGCGACGACCGGCTGTTCTTCCGCAACACGCTGGACATGATGACCGGCGAGCAGAAGCGCGGCGGCGACGTCGTCACGACCATCAACGCCAAGGTCCAGAAGGCCGCCTTCGACGGCCTCGGCGACAAGAAGGGCGCGGTGGTCGCGCTCGACCCGAAGACCGGCGCGATCCTGGCCCTGGTCTCCACCCCCTCGTACGACCCGAGCACCTTCGCCGGCGGCGACAGCGGCGACACCAAGTCCTGGCAGGACCTCAACGCGGACCCGAACAAGCCGATGCTCAACCGGGCGCTGCGGGAGACCTATCCGCCCGGCTCGACCTTCAAGCTGGTCACCGCGACCGCGGCGTTCGAGAACGGCCTGTACCAGAACATCAACGACGCCACGCAGACCCCGGACCCGTACACCCTGCCCGGCACCCAGACCGTGCTGAAGAACGAGAGCCCCAACGAACGCTGCGAGAACGCCACGCTCAAGTCCGGGATGGACCAGTCCTGCAACACGGTCTACGCCAAGATGGGCGCGGACCTCGGCAAGGACAAGATGCGGGCGCAGGCCGAGAAGTTCGGCTTCAACAGCACGGTGGACACCCCGATCCGCTCCGAGAAGAGCATCTTCCCGGACAGCCCCAGCCTGGACGGCACCGCCCAGGACTCGATAGGCCAGCACGACACCCGGGCCACCCCGCTGCAGATGGCCATGGTCTCCGCCGCGATCGCCAACAACGGCAGCCTGATGCAGCCGTACCTGGTCGACCAGGAGCGCTCGGCCTCGCTGACCACCATCTCCAAGCACACCGAGAAGCAGTTCTCCCAGGCGATGAGCCCGGCCACCGCGCAGAAGATGCAGGACCTGATGGTCTCGGTGGTCGAGAACGGCACCGGCACCAACGCCAAGATCCCCGGCCTGCAGGTCGGCGGCAAGACCGGCACCGCGCAGCACGGTGAGGACAACGCCGGGCTGCCGTTCGCCTGGTTCACCTCCTGGGCCAAGACCCCGGACGGCCAGTCGGTCGCGGTCGCGGTCGTGGTCGAGGACGGCTCCAACAACCGCGACGGCATCAGCGGCGGCCGCCTCGCGGCCCCGGTCGCCAAGGCGGTGATGCAGGCCGCGCTCGGCAAGTGAGGGGAGCGCGGCCGACGGTGAGGCGAATGTCACGATCGGCACCCCGGTCCGGATACCGGTCTGATATCGGCCGACGGCTGACTCCGGTCCGGCGGGGTGCGACCGGTAGCGTATCCGCCAGCAGCGGGTGTGCCCGTTGCCGCCCGCGAGGCGACGCACGGCCCGGCCGGAGAACCGGCCACGGCGCGCGCGGCGTCACCCAGAGCGTGCGGGGACACCTACGTCACAACCTCACCGGCGGGTGAGGGAGAGGGTCGGAACTATGGAAGAGCCTCGTCGCCTAGGCGGCAGGTACGAGCTCGGCGGCGTCCTCGGGCGCGGCGGCATGGCCGAGGTGTACCTCGCCCATGACACCCGGCTCGGCCGTTCCGTCGCAGTGAAGACGCTCCGGGCCGACATGGCCCGGGATCCGTCGTTCCAGGCCCGCTTCCGTCGCGAGGCACAGTCGGCGGCGTCCCTGAACCACCCCGCGATCGTCGCCGTGTACGACACCGGCGAGGACTACATCGACGGCATCTCCATCCCGTACATCGTGATGGAGTACGTCGAGGGGTCGACGCTGCGCGAGCTGCTGCACTCCGGCCGCCGGCTGCTGCCCGAGCGGGCGCTGGAGATGACCATCGGCATCCTCCAGGCGCTGGAGTACTCGCACCGGGCCGGCATCGTGCACCGCGACATCAAGCCGGCCAACGTGATGCTGACCCGGCAGGGCAACGTCAAGGTGATGGACTTCGGTATCGCCCGTGCGATGGGTGACGCCGGGATGACCATGACCCAGACCTCGGCCGTCATCGGCACCGCCCAGTACCTCTCCCCCGAGCAGGCCAAGGGCGAGCAGGTCGACGCCCGCTCCGACCTGTACTCCACCGGCTGCCTGCTCTACGAGCTGCTGACCGTGCGCCCGCCGTTCGTCGGCGACTCCCCGGTCGCGGTGGCCTACCAGCACGTCCGGGAGGAGGCGCAGCCGCCGTCCGTCTTCGACCCCGAGGTGCGCCCCGAGATCGACGCGATCGTGCTGAAGGCGCTCGCCAAGGACCGCGACTACCGCTACCAGAGCGCCGACGAGATGCGCGACGACATCGAGCGCTTCCTCGACGGCCTCCCGGTCGCCGCCGCCCAGCAGGCCGCCGCCTACGGCATGGGCGGCGCCGGGTACGGCTACGACCAGAACGGCTACCCGCAGCAGCACGACCCGTACGGCCAGACCAACGTGCTGCCGCAGCAGCCCGGCGGCCCGACCACCGTGCTGCCGCAGGCCTCCGCGCAGCCCGGCTACGGCCAGGGCGGCTACCAGGACGACGGCTACGGCCAGACCTACGCCGGTGCCCCGGGCGGCGGCCACGACGGCTACGACGACGGCTACGGCGAGGGCGGCCGCGGTCGGCGCGGCGAGGACCGGCCGAAGAAGAGCAACACCTCCTGGATCGTGCTGGCGGTGGCCGCCGTGCTGGTCCTGGTCGGCACCTTCTTCGTGGCCCAGGCGATGTTCAGCGACAAGGGCACCAAGGACACCGCGAAGGTGTCCGTGCCGAACCTGGTCGGCAAGAGCCTGGCCGACGCGAAGACCGCCGCCGGGGCCAAGCTCCAGGTGACCGAGGGCGACAAGATCGCCTGCCCGGACGCCACCATCAAGAAGGACCAGGTCTGCACCCAGAACCCGGTGGCGGGCGGCCAGGTCGCCGAGAACGGCACCATCACGGTGCAGATCTCCTCCGGCCCGGCCAAGGCCCAGGTGCCGAGCGTGGTCGGCAAGACCAAGGACCAGGCCACCAAGGCGCTCTCCGACGCCGGCTTCACCAACGTCACCACCGAGTACAAGGACGACGACACCGCTCCGCAGGAGAACGTCACCGCCCAGGACCCGGCGGCGAACCAGACCGCCGACCCGAGCGCCCCGATCAAGCTGACGGTCTCGCAGGGCAAGACCAAGGTGAACGTCCCGAACGTGGTCGGCGCGCAGAAGGACGCCGCGGCGGCCCAGCTGCAGAGTGCGGGCTTCCAGGTCGACATGTCGAAGACGGTGCCGACCACCGACCCGACCAAGGTCGACACCGTCGCGGCGCAGTCGGTCCCGGCCAACACCAAGGCCCCGGCCAACACCAAGATCACGCTGACCGTCTACAAGGCGCCGGACAAGGCCCAGGTCCCGCCGCTGCAGAACGTCAAGCTGTCGGACGCCATCGCCCAGCTGCAGAAGGCCGGCCTGGGCTACACCGTGGTCGGCCCGCAGGACCCGAACGCGATCGTCCAGATGAGCAACCCCGGAGCCGGCACCCAGCTGGACCCGAACACCCAGGTCCAGCTGTTCACCAAGGCTGCGGACCCGACCAAAGGGGGCGACCCCTTCACCACACCCCCCAACCCCAAAGGGGGGCCCAACAACTAAGCCCCTGTTCCCCTGGTTCTGAGGCTTGGCCGTCCCGAGCAACAACGCCCGAGGGCCCGTCGCGGTGATCGCGACGGGCCCTCGGGCGTTGCCGGGAGCTAAGCCTGAGGAGACCTCAGGAGGCACCGAAGGCCCCTCAGGAGTGCCGCAGCTCGGGCGGCGGGGTGCGCTTGGCGTCCATGTCGTCCACCCGCACCAGGCTCCCCCAGACCGCCATCCGGTACCGCGAGGTGTACACCGGCGTGCAGGTGGTCAGGGTGATGTAGCGGCCGGGGGCGCTGTAGCCGGAGCCGACCGGGACGGGCGCGATGATGCCGGTGTCGTACTTGGAGGTCTCCGGCAGGGTGCTGTCGACCTCGTAGACGTACCACTTGTCCTTGGTCTCGACCACGATCGCGGCGCCCTTGTGGACGGCGTCCAGGTCGTGGAACTTGGCGCCGTGGCCGTCCCGGTGGGCGGCCAGCGCGAAGTTGCCCTCCTGGTCCCAGGGCATCGCGGCCTTGTAGGGCTGCTCGTAGACACCCGCCACGCCCTCGTCCAGGACCCCGGTGGAGGTGCCCATCCGGATCAGCACCTCGAAGTCCTTGCCCATCGCCGGGACGTGCAGGAAGCCGACGTCGTCCCCGATCGCGGGCGGCGGCGCCGCCGGGGCCCGGCCGGGCGCGGAGGTGGCGCCGGGCGCCGGGGTGACGCCGGGCGCCGGGGTGGCGCCGGGCGCGGCCGAGGGGCCGGCGGTCGGGCCCGCGGCCCAGGAGCTGCGCAGCTTGTCGGAGGCGTCCGCCGCGGAGCGGTCCGCCTGCACGTTGGTCCACCACAGCGAGTAGGCGACGAACAGGGCGAGCACCAGGCCCAGGGTGATCAGCAGCTCGCCGAAGACGCCGAGCGCGGCCAGCGCCCGGCTCCGCCCGCGCCGCGCCCCGCCCGCGCCTTCGGGCGCGGCGCCGTCCCCGGGCGGGGGGAAGGCCTCCTGGGCCGGCTCTGCCGACTGTGCGGTCCCGTCGTCCTGCATCTGCGGTGCTCCCCCTCCGAACGGGCCTCCGGGCGGCTATCCGCCCGTGATCGCGGCCGGCTTGCCTTGGCTGCGCGGCCGTTCCTCGATCATCTTGCCAAACAGGATGAGTCGGAACTTGGAAGTGAACTCCGGCGTACAGGTGGTCAGCGTGATGTACCGGCCGGGGCCGGTGTACCCGGAGCCGTTCGGCACCGGCTTGATCACGCTCACGTTGCTGGGGGAGGTCTGCGGGATGCCGCCGGTGATCTCGTAGGTGTAGTAGGCGGTGGCGGTCTCCACCACGACCTTGTCACCCTTGCCCAGCTGGTTGATGTACCGGAACGGCTCGCCGTGGGTGTTGCGGTGGGCGGCCAGCGCGAAGTTGCTCGCCTTGTCGCCGGGCATCCCGGTGTTGGTGTAGTGGCCGACCAGGCCCTTGTCGAGCACTGCCGACTTGTCGGTCCCCTCGGCGATCGGGAACTTCAGCCCCAGCTTGGGCAGGTAGATGATGGCGAAGCCCTTGCCGGGCGCGAACGCCTCCGGCTTGTTCGGGTCCGGCGCCGGCTGGCCCGGCTGGGCGGGCGGTTGGGCGTCGAACTGCTGCTCCAGCTGGTCGCGGGCGCTGCTGGCGGCCTCGTCGGCCTGCACGTTGGTCCACCAGAGCTGGTAGGCGACGAACAGCAGCATCACCATGCCGAGCGTGATGCACAGCTCGCCGACCAGCCGGGCGCCCACCACGGCCGCGGACTCCTTGGGGCGCGTCCGGCCGGCCGCCCGGCCCTTCGCCCGGCGCCGCCCGCCGCCCGCACGGACCGAGGTCCGGCCCTGGGCGGCCCGTCGGCGCTCGGCCCGGCCACCGGTCGGCGGGGCGGGCTCCGCGGCCGGCTCGCCGTCATCGGCGGGCAGGCGCAGCTGGAGGGTCTGGTCGGGCAGCCACGGGTACTCGGGCCCGCCCGCGGCGGGCTCCTCGGCCTGCTCGTACACGCCCCAGGCGTCCTCGGGCGCGCCCTGGACCGGGTGCTGCCGGGGGTACGGCCCGTCGGCCCGGCCCCCGTCGTACGGCGCGCCGGCGTATTGCTCCTGCGCGCCGCCGTACTGCTGCTGCGGGCCGCCGTAGGGACCGGCCTCGGGCTGGTAACGCCCCTCCGGGCGCACCGCGGTCACGCCGCTCAGCCCCGGCCGATCACCGGGGCGAGCCCGGCCGACCGGTCCACGGCGTGCGGGTCGCCGCACTCCGCCAGCCAGTTGGCGAGCATCCGGTGCCCGCCCTCGGTCAGCACCGACTCGGGGTGGAACTGCACGCCCTCGACGGGCAGTTCACGGTGCCGCAGGCCCATGATCACGCCGCTCCCGGTGCGCGCGGTGACGATCAGCTCGGCCGGCACGGTGGCCGGGTCGACGGCCAGCGAGTGGTAGCGGGTCGCGGTCAGCGGCGAGGGCAGGCCCTCGAACACCCCGCCGTCCTCGTGCTCGACCGGCGAGGTCTTGCCGTGCAGCAGCTCCGGCGCCCGGTCGACCACCGCGCCGTACGCCACCGCGATCGACTGCAGGCCCAGGCAGACGCCGAACACCGGCAGCCCGATCCCGGCGCAGTGGTGCACCATCTCGATGCAGACCCCGGCCTCCTCGGGCGCCCCGGGCCCGGGGGAGAGCAGCACCCCGTCGAAGCCCTCCTCACCCGTCCGGCGGACGGCGTGCTCGACGGTCACCTCGTCGTTGCGCACCACCTCGCAGGTGGCGCCGAGCTGGTACAGGTACTGGACCAGGTTGAAGACGAAGCTGTCGTAGTTGTCCACGACCAGGATGCGGGGTGGGGTCGGCTGGGTGGTCATTCGCGCGTGGTCTCCGTGGGTGCGGTGCTGGGGGGAACTGCCGGGCCCGCCGGTCAGCCGGCCGCGGCTCCGTCGCCGCCGTCCACTGTGACGTCACCGAAGGGGAGCAGCGGTTCCGCCCACGGGAAGACGTAGGTGAAGAGAAGGTAGACGATCCCCAGAATCAGGAGCAGCGAAATGACGGCCTTGACCAGAGTGTTCCCCGGGAGGTGACGCCAGATGAAGCCGTACATGGTGCTCCCTCGACGTAGCGGACTGGGGTCAAGAGTAGACCCGAGATCCACAGCTGCGAGGCCGGTCCGCCACTCAGCTGCTACTGTCCGCCCGCCGACCGGAGTTCGGTGGTGCCGGAGTAGCCGGGCAGGGTCAGATCGCCGCTCTCCTGGACCTTCCAGCCCAGGCCGTACGCCTGGACGTACTGCAGGTAGTTGCGGATGGTCGGGTCGGCCTCGACGGCCGCCCGCAGGGCGTCCGTCCTGCCCACCGCCTTGACCACGTACGGCGGGGAGTAGACCCGGCCCTGGAGCAGCAGGGTGTTGCCCACACAGCGCACCGCGCTGGTGGAGATCAGCCGCTGGTCCATCACCTGCACGCCCTCGGCGCCGCCCCGCCACAGCGCGTTGACCACGGCCTGGATGTCCTGCTGGTGGATGACCAGGTCGTTGACGCCGGGCTCGGGCACGCCGGGGATGCGCGCGGTGGCGTTCGGCGGGGCGTCGTTCAGGGTGACGCTCAGACCACTGCCCTGCAGCGGTTCCAGGGCCGCGCCGAGCCGCAGGCCGTCCAGCCGGGCCGCGTCGGCGGGGTTGTTGCCCTGCTGCTCGGTGACCTGCTGCGCCCGGGACTGGAGGTCGGCCAGCTGGGCCTGCGCCTGCTGGTTCTGGGAGCTGCGCTGGCGGATCACGTCGCCGAGGCTCAGCAGCGAGTTGTCGGTCCGCAGGTCGGTGCCGCGGGCGGTCTGTGCGCTGATGTAGAAGAGCAGACCGGCGAGCGCGAACACGGCGCAGGTCAGGGCACGGCCGACAATTCGGATGCCGGATCGGCGGGTACCGGCCTTCCCAGGGGGAATCGACAAATTAGTCACCGTACCCTTATCTCCTTGAGACCCGCCGAGCCACTACGCTAACGGACGCCGGTGGCAGGTCGGGGAGCGGTCCCAGAGCGTTCTCCACGTCCCGTCGTCGGCGTCTCACCCGCTGCACCCCTGCGCGGTCTCACAGCGCATCGACAGGAGAGCTCCTCGTGCCGAAGTCTCGACTCCGCAAGAAGTCCGACTACACCCCGCCGACGACGGCTGTGGTGAAGATCAGCTCGGGCCGCGGTTGGGTCGCGCCGCTGATGCTGGCACTGTTCCTGATCGGCCTGGTCTGGATCGTCACGTACTACGTGACCAGCGGCAGCTACCCGGTCGAGAGCTGGCGGAACTGGAACATCCTGGTCGGCTTCGGCTTCATCGCGGCTGGGTTCGGCGTCTCCACCCAGTGGAAGTGACGCTCCGCTCGTCCTGAGGCTCGAATTCGAGCCGTTTCCGCCGCCTCGGATCGCGGTTCCCGAAGCGGCGGTTCGGCATGCCCGGACACGGACTGAAGCCCCGTCGGTTATCCCCACCATCCGACAGTCGGGCTTATCCACATGGTTATCCACACTGGGGAAAAGTCCCCACAGCCTGTGGATAACTTTTCCGGCCGGGACTGTCCACAGCTGTGCACAACCGCCCGGGAACGGGAGAACCGCACAGGGGAACGCGCGTAGAACAGCAGTTCACAGGCGGACCGGCGCACAGCCTGTGCACAACCCCCCACCCGCTGTGGACAAACGTCCAGGGCGTCACGCGCCGTAGAGGGCCATCCCGGTCAGCAACATCGCCGCCTCCACTGCCACCGCCCCGGCCACCGTCAGCGCCTGGACCAGTCCGCGGCGCTCGCGGGGGGCGTACATCAGGCCGAAAGCCGTCAGTGCGCCCAGGGCCAGGCCGCCGAGGTGCGCGCGCCAGTCGATGCCCGGGCGGGAGAAGGTGACCACCAGGTTGAAGACCAGGAAGGCCACCGCCGGGGCGAGCGGGCCCCGGTTCCGCAGCTGCATCACGATCGTGGCGCCGATCAGGCCGAAGACCGCCCCGGAGGCCCCCAGCGAGTTCATCCAGTCGCCGGCCACCAGGAAGGCGAAGGTGCTGCCGCCGAGGCCCGCGAGCAGGTAGAGGGCCAGGAAGCGCAGTCGGCCGAGCGCCTCCTCCAGCGGCGGGCCGAGCCAGAACAGCACCAGCATGTTCATCCCGACGTGCCACCACTCCAGGTGCAGGAAGGTGGCGGTCAGCAGCCGGTACCACTGGGCCGGACCGTCGGCGATGCCGTACGGACCGCCGAGGACGTCCCGCCCGGCGCTGACCAGCGACCAGACCTCACCCAGCCGCGGCCTGAGCACGTAGGCGGCCAGCAGCCAGACCACCAGGTTGATCCCGATCAGCACCCGGGTGACCAGCCCGCCGTCGACGGTCAGCGCGCCGCCGAACCGGGTGGTCGCCCGTCTCGCCCCGGCGTGCCCGCCACCGACGCACTCCGGGCACTGGAAACCCACCGAGGCGGCCACCATGCACCGGGGGCAGATCGGCCGCTCGCAGCGGGTGCAGGAGATCCCGGTGGCGGTCTGCGGATGCCGGTAGCAACCGGGCGGCCCACCCTCCGGAGAAGGCTCCGTCGACTGCCGCGGCTCGTCCGGGAGCATCAGCGCTCTCCCCTTCCCGTACCCGACCACCGGAGCCGCCAGCGTACTGCGGTACCCCTCGCCCCCGGCGCCTTCCCGCACCCGGGCCCGCCCCGGAAGGGGGCCCCGGCCCAC
Organism: Kitasatospora sp. NPDC048296; assembly: GCF_043201815.1. Classification (NCBI taxonomy): domain Bacteria; kingdom Bacillati; phylum Actinomycetota; class Actinomycetes; order Kitasatosporales; family Streptomycetaceae; genus Kitasatospora; species Kitasatospora sp. NPDC048296. The sequence continues at coordinate 285,361 of NZ_JBICZB010000001.1, read as the reverse complement.
CCCCGCTCCTCCCCCGCCGCTCCCCGCAGGGGCCCTCGCCCGGCCCACCCCGGAGTGCCGCTGGACAAATCCGGATGCATGATCAGCATTCAGGTGGATACGTGCATAGAGGATGCCGCCCAGGAGGAGAGACTCGTGAGCTTTTCGGATTCGGCCCGTGAGACGGCCACCAGGACCCGGGACACCGCCTCGCACTTCGCGGACGGCGCCAAGCAGCGCCTCGGGCCCGCCTTGGACGCGCTCGGGCCGAAGGCCTCCCAGGCCGCCCACAATCTCCGCGTCCAGTACGACAGGCACCTCGCCCCACAGTTCGGCCAGGCCTTCGCCAGCCTGCCGCCCGAGGCCCAGGAGAACGCCCTGAAGGCCCTCCACCGGGCCCAGGAGACCGCGCTGGCGGCCCGCCTCTCCGCCACCCGCGCCGCCGACCAGGCCCGCGCCACGGTGGGCCCCAGGGTCGCCCAGGCCGTCGAGGACGCCCGCGCCGCGGTCTCCCCGGTCGCCCACGAGGCCCAGGCCCGCGGCGCCGCCGCGCTGACCGCCCTCCAGGGCCACGTGAGCGCGGCCGAGATCAGCGAACTCGCCGCCCGGAACGCGAAGCGGGCGCGGTGCCGCGGCGGCTGGTCCACCGGCCTCGCGGTGGCGGGCGTGCTGGCGATCGGCGGCGGCATCGTCGCCTGGCAGTGGTGGCGCCGGCACAGCAACCCGGAGTGGCTGGTCGAACCCCCGGCCCCGGAGGCACCCCGGCCGGGCGGCGCCCGCGGCGCCACCGCCCCGATGAACGGCGCCGCCCCCGACGACGCGGCCGAGTCCACGGAGCCCACCGAGGACGACCGCCCGCAGTCCTAGCGGCCGGCCCGGGGAAGACGGCCCGGAACGACAGAACGGCGGCCGACCTGGAGAACAGGTCAGCCGCCGTTCAGGCGCTGTGGAGCATAGGAGACTCGAACTCCTGACATCTGCCTTGCAAAGGCAGCGCTCTACCAACTGAGCTAATGCCCCTCGACGGCACGGCGCGTGCCAACGGGCACTAGCGTACCGGGTTTCGACGCGATTCCGAGCGCCGTCCCCTCGAAGGAACCGGCCGGTCCGGTCATGTGACCGGACCGACCGGTTTCGGGAGGCGCGATCAGCGCCTCCGAAGATCGTCGATCGTCAGATCGTCCGGGTCAGCGACCGGCCGGAACCGGGTCGGTGGCCTCGGTCCACAGGTCCTGCTCGGCGCGGTCCGCCTGGACCTGACGGTAGACAAAGAAGCCGCCGAGGGCGACCAGGGCGACCAGGAGGAGCTTCTTCACCGCGGGACCTCGTCCTTCTTGCGTTGGTGGACTCAGGAGCCGGTGCTCCAGCCGGACTGAAACGGGCCGACGAGTCCAGATGTGTTTCGAGCGCGAACGGGCTGCCGGGTGCCAGACTGCCCTTGCGGCCGATGATACACACCAGTGTCCCAATCGTGACCAGCCACCGGCGCTTCAACCCGAAGGCCCGCCTGGAGGATTGACGCCGCACCTCCCGTCCTGCGGTTCGTCCGCACGCGGCCGGTCCGGGAAGCCCTCGTCAGAGCCGGTCCGGCCGGCGCCCCGGCCGCGACGGCCCCGGACTCACGGCGAAAACGACGAGGGGCCCGGAGTGATCACTCCGGGCCCCTCGTGGCGGTGGGCCTAACAGGACTTGAACCTGTGGCCTCTTCCTTATCAGGGAAGCGCTCTAACCGTCTGAGCTATAGGCCCGCGCTGCTCAGAGAGCGTACCGGAAGCGGCCCCGATCTGCGAAAACGACAAGAGGCCCGGAGTGATCACTCCGGGCCCCTCGCGGTGGTGGGCCTAACAGGACTTGAACCTGTGGCCTCTTCCTTATCAGGGAAGCGCTCTAACCGTCTGAGCTATAGGCCCTTGCCGCACTGAAAGATTAGCGGACCGACCGCCGATCTCCCAAATCCGTTCCGGCCTAGGTCGCGGCAGGGACCTCGACGGCCGGACGCACCAGCCACTCCTCGCGGGTCGGCGGCAGAGCGGCCATGCCCTCCTCGGTGCTGCGGACGGCCAGGACCTGGTTCACGCCGATCCGGTTCTGCTCGAAGGCGAGCGCGGAGGCGGCCATGTACAACCGCCAGACCCGGGCGCGGCCGCGACCGACCAGCCGGACCGCCTCCGTCCAGTGCGCCTCCAGATTGGCCACCCACTCGCGCAGGGTCAGCGCGTAGTGCTCGCGCAGCGCCTCGACGTCCCGGACCTCGAAGCCGGCCTCCTCCAGCCGAGCCACGGTGGAACCGACCGGGGAGAGCTCGCCGTCCGGGAAGACGTAGCGGTCGATGAAGGGGCTGGTGCGGTGCGGCTCACCGGGGTGGTCCGGGCGGCGGGCGATCTGGTGGTTGAGCAGCCGGCCGCCGGGCACCAACAGCCCGTACAGGCCCTCGGCGTAGACCCGGTACTGCTCGGAGCCGACGTGCTCGGCCATGCCGACGCTGGAGACGGCGTCGAACGGGCCGTCGGTGATCTCCCGGTAGTCCTGCAGCCGGACCTCGACCCGGTCGGCGAGACCGGCCTCCTCGACCCGCGCGCGGGCCAGCGCGACCTGCTCCTTGGAGATGGAGACGCCGACCGCGGTGACCCCGTAGTGCTTCGCCGCGTGCAGCAGCAGCGAACCCCAGCCGCAGCCGACGTCCAGCAGCCGCATCCCGGGCCGCAGGCCGAGCTTGCGGCAGATCAGGTCGAGCTTGGCCTCCTGGGCCGCCTCCAGGCTCTTCGCCTCGGGCGTCCAGTAGGCGCAGGAGTAGACCATGGACGAACCCAGCACGAGGCCGTAGAAGTCGTTCCCGACGTCGTAGTGGTGGCTGATGGCCGCGCGGTCCCGGTTGCGGCTGTGCAGCCGCCCCTGGGCCCTGCGGACCTCCTCCGCGGGCGGGGTGGGCTCCGGGCCGATCGCCCCGGCCCGCACGGCGGCGGCGAGGACCTTGCGGCCCCTGGCGCCGAGCACGTCGCGCGGCCCGATGGTCATGGTGCGGATCTCCGGCCGCTCGGCGAAGCGGGCGACCGCGGAGAGCGTCTCGTACAGGTCGGTGCCGGGGGCGAGTTCCAAGTCCCCCGAGACGTACGCCCGGGCCAGGCCCAGCTCGTCCGGCTGCCAGATCAGCCGGCGCAGCGCCCGGCGGTTGCGCAGCACCACCGTGGGCGTTCCCGGCGGCCCGGCGACGCTGCCGTCCCATGCCTGGACCCGCAGTGGTGCCGGGACCCCCATCAGCCCTTCCAGGGCCTCCACCAGTTGACCTGCGAGCTTCGCCATCGCGCGCCTCCGTCCAGTCGTCCTGCTGAACCTCTCCTGACCCGGTCGACGGACCGGGGGGCGGCCTGTGGCACTCCCAGGCGCGGGAACGGGCGGCGTCCAGCTAATCCCACCGCGGCCGACCCGTTTCCGGGCGGCGCGCCGCGGGAGCCGGCTGTCACCCGAATGCCGACGGGCCCCGCAGGCGGCAACAGCCTGCGGGGCCCGTACATTCCGTTCCCGAACGGAGAACTGACCGATGGTCAGTATCCGGCCGGGGGTCAGTCCTCTTCGGCCAGGGTCAGCTCGACGCCGCCGGTGAAGCCGGCCGCCGCGTTGTAGATGAAGGCCGAGAGCGTGGACAGCGCGGTCAGCAGCACGACGTCGACCACGGCGATCAGCGTGGTGAACATCATCACCTTGCCGAAGCCGATGTAGTCCATCAGGTTCAGCTGGCTGCTGGTGTTCTCGGCGCCGCCGCCGGTGACGTCCTTGAGCGTCTTGGTCAGCGAGTCGAAGACGCCGAGCGAGTCCAGCGTCATCCACAGCACCGCCGCGGCCACGATGATGATGATGCCGACGGCCAGCGACAGCAGGAAGCTGACCTTCATCACCGACCACGGGTCGACCTTGGTCACCCGCAGCCGGGCCTTGCGGGTCCGGCCGAGGGTTCCGACGCCGGCCGAGGGCCCGCCGGAGGAGCGGCGCGCCGCCCCGGGGACGGGGGTGCCGCCGGCCGGGGTGTTGCCACCGGTCCGGGTGCCCCGGGCCGGGGTCGGCTGCCCCTTGGTGTAGGTGGTCGGCGTCGAGAAGCCGCCCGCGCCCGAGGCCTGACCGCCGGGCGGCGGCGTCTGGCCCCCGTAGGTCGCACCGGCCTGGCCCGCTCCGCCGACCGGCGGCATCAGCGAGGTGGACGCGGCCGAGTGCTCGGTCGGCGGCTGTCCCGGGACGCCGTACGAACCCCCGCCCTGCGCGCCCGGACGGCCGCCGGAGGGTCCTCCCGCAGCACCCGTGGCTCCACTCACCTGGTCCTCCCGCACTTCCCACCAGGGCGGCGCCGCCCTGGTCCGTCACTCGTCATCCAGCGCCCGGCGGGATTGCCCGGTACTGGTCGGCGTCCGATGCCGCCGCGCCCACTCCTGTGGACGCGGCGACACCGGCCTGCGGTTCGGTTCAGGCCTCGGCGTCGCCGCCGACCGCCGTCTCCGTACCCTCGGCCGTCTCGGTGGACTCGGTGCCCACGACCTCGTCCTCCGCCGTCTCGTCGTCCTCGGCCTCCGCGTTGCGGGCCATGCCCACCACCGCGTCGCGCTTACCGAGGTTGATCAGTTGGACGCCCATGGTGTCACGTCCGGTTTCACGAACTTCGGAAACCCTCGTTCGAATCACTCCACCCGACAGGGTGATCGCCATGATCTCGTCGGTGTCGTCCACCACCAGCGCCCCGACCAGCGAGCCCCGACCCTCGACGATCTTCGCCGCCTTGGTCCCGTAGCCGCCGCGCCCCTGGACACGGTACTCGTCCACGCCGGTGCGCTTGGCGTAGCCACCGTCGGTGGCGGTGAAGACGTACGTCCCCGGGCGGACGACGTTCATCGAGAGCAGCTCGTCGTCCTCGCGGAAGGCCATGCCCTTGACGCCGGAGGTGGCGCGGCCGGTGGGCCGCAGTGCGTCGTCGGTCGCGGTGAAGCGGATCGACTGGGCCTTCTTGGAGACCAGCAGCAGGTCGTCCTCGGCGGAGACCAGCTCGGCGCCGATCAGCTCGTCGTCCCGGCCCTCCTCGTCCTGGCGCAGGTTGATCGCGATCAGGCCGCCGGAGCGCGGGGAGTCGTAGTCCTTGAGCGGGGACTTCTTCACCAGGCCGGCCCGGGTGGCGAGGACCAGGTACGGCTTGTCCTCGTAGGTGCGGACGGCCATCACCTGGGTGATGTGCTCCTCCGGCTGGAAGGCCAGCAGGTTGGCCACGTGCTGGCCGCGGGCGTCGCGCCCGGCGTCCGGCAGCTCGTAACCCTTGGCGCGGTAGACCCGGCCCTTGTTGGTGAAGAACAGGATCCAGTTGTGGGTCGTCGTCACGAAGAAGTGGTCGACGATGTCGTCCTGCTTGAGCTGGGCACCGCGCACGCCCTTGCCGCCGCGCTTCTGCGAGCGGTAGAGGTCGGAGCGGGTCCGCTTGACGTAGCCGCCACGGGTGATCGTGACGACGATGTCCTCCTCGGCGATGAGGTCCTCGATGGAGAGGTCGCCGTCGGACGGGATCAGGGTGGAGCGCCGCTCGTCTCCGTACTTCTCGACGATCGCGGCGAGCTCCTCGGAGATGATCTCCCGCTGACGGATCGGCGAGGCCAGGATCGCGTTGTACTCGTCGATCTTGCGCTGCAGCTCGTCGTGCTCGTCCGTGATCCGCTGGCGCTCCAGGGCGGCCAGGCGGCGCAGCTGCATCTCGAGGATGGCGTTGGCCTGGAGCTCGTCGATGTCGAGCAGGCCCATCAGGCCGGTGCGGGCGGCGTCCGCGCTCGCCGAGGCCCGGATCAGCGCGATGACCTCGTCGATCAGGTCCAGGGCCTTGAGCAGCGCGCGCAGGATGTGGGCGCGCTCCTCCGCCTTGCGCAGCCGGAAGGTGGTGCGCCGGACGATGACCTCGACCTGGTGGTTGACCCAGTGCCGGATGAAGGCGTCCAGCGACAGGGTGCGCGGCACGCCGTCGACCAGGGCCAGCATGTTGGCGCCGAAGTTGGTCTGCAGCTCGGTGTGCTTGTACAGGTTGTTCAGCACGACCTTGGCGACCGCGTCGCGCTTGAGCACGACCACCAGGCGGGTGCCGGTGCGGGAGGAGGACTCGTCGCGGACGTCGGCGATGCCGGCGATCTTGCCGTCCTTGACCAGGTCGGCGATCTTCAGCGCGAGGTTGTCCGGGTTGACCTGGTACGGCAGCTCGGTGATCACCAGGCACTGGCGGCCCTGGATCTCCTCGACCTCGACCACGGCGCGCATGGTGACCGAGCCGCGGCCGGTGCGGTAGTAGTCGTCGATCCCGCGGCGGCCGACGATCAGCGCGCCGGTGGGGAAGTCGGGGCCCTTGATCCGCTCGATCAGGGCCTCCAGCAGCTCCTCGGCGGAGGCCTCGGGGTTCTCCAGGTACCAGAGCGCGCCGGAGGCGACCTCGCGGAGGTTGTGCGGCGCGATGTTGGTGGCCATGCCGACCGCGATGCCGGTGGCACCGTTGACCAGCAGGTTGGGGATGCGCGCGGGCAGGACGGTCGGTTCCTGCGAGCGGCCGTCGTAGTTGGGCGCGAAGTCGACGGTCTCCTCGTCGATGTCGCGCATCATCTCCATGGCCAGCGGCATCAGCTTGCACTCGGTGTAGCGCATGGCCGCGGCCGGGTCGTTGCCCGGGGAGCCGAAGTTGCCGTTGCCGTCCACCAGCGGCATCCGCAGCGACCACGGCTGGGCCAGGCGGACCACTGTGTCGTAGATCGAGGTGTCACCGTGCGGGTGGTAGTTGCCCATGACGTCGCCGACGACGCGGGCGCACTTGTAGTAGCCCTTCTCGGGCCGGTACCCGCCGTCGTACATCGCGTAGAGCACGCGGCGGTGCACCGGCTTGAGGCCGTCGCGGACCTCGGGGAGCGCCCGGCTGACGATCACGCTCATCGCGTAGTCGAGGTAGGAGCGCTGCATCTCGGTCTCGAGCTCGACCGGCTCGATCCGCATGGTCACCTGGGCGGTGGCCTCGGCGGCGTCGGGAGTCTCGGAGGTCTCGGGCTGTTCGCCGTCGGGACGGTTGTCGTCGACCACTGGTGGTCAGTTTCCTTTCACGCGGACTGGTACGTGCGGGGCCTGGGGTGCAGGCGCGTCACACGTCCAGGAAGCGGACGTCCTTGGCGTTGCGCTGGATGAAGGAGCGGCGGGCCTCGACGTCCTCGCCCATCAGCACGGAGAACAGCTCGTCGGCGCGGGCGGCGTCCTCCAGGGTGACCTGGAGCAGCAGCCGGTGCTCGGCGTCCATGGTGGTGACCCGGAGCTCCTCGGCGTTCATCTCGCCGAGACCCTTGAAGCGCTGGATCGCGTCGTCCTTGGGCAGCCGGCGCCCGGCCTCCACGCCGGCGGCGATCAGCGCGTCGCGCTCGCGGTCGGAGTAGGCGTACTCGAAGTCGTCCTTGCCCCACTTGATCTTGTACAGCGGCGGCATGGCGAGGTAGACGTACCCGGCCTCGACCAGCGGCCGCATGAAGCGGAACAGCAGGGTCAACAACAGGGTGCGGATGTGCTGACCGTCGACGTCGGCGTCGGCCATCAGGACGATCTTGTGGTAGCGCAGCTTGGACTCGTCGTAGTCCTCCTGGATGCCGCAGCCGAAGGCCGAGATCAGGGCCTGGACCTCGGTGTTCTGCAGCACCTTGTCGATCCGGGCCTTCTCGACGTTCAGGATCTTGCCGCGGATCGGCAGGATGGCCTGGGTGCGCGGGTCGCGGCCCTGCTTGGCCGAGCCGCCTGCGGAGTCACCCTCGACGATGAAGATCTCGCACTCGGACGGGTCCTTGGACTGGCAGTCGGAGAGCTTGCCCGGCAGCGAGGCGGACTCCAGCAGGCCCTTGCGGCGGGTGAGGTCGCGGGCCTTGCGGGCGGCGACGCGCGCGGTGGCGGCCTGGATGGACTTGCGGATGATGTCCGCGGCCTCGTTGGGGTTGCGGTCCAGCCAGTCGTTGAGCTGCTCGTGGACGACCTTCTGGACGAAGGTCTTCGCCTCGGTGTTGCCGAGCTTGTCCTTGGTCTGGCCCTCGAACTGCGGCTCGCCGAGCTTGACCGAGATGATCGCGGTCAGACCCTCGCGGATGTCCTCGCCGGAGAGGTTGTCATCCTTCTCGCGGAGCAGCTTCTTGTCCCGGGCGTAGCGGTTGACCAGGCCGGTCAGCGCGGCACGGAAGCCCTCCTCGTGGGTGCCGCCGCCATGGGTGTGGATGGTGTTGGCGAAGCTGTAGACCCCCTCGGTGTAGGAGGAGTTCCACTGCATCGCGATCTCCACCGAGATCGCCCTGTCCTTGTCCTCGGCCTCGAAGTCGATCACCGAGGGGTGAATGACCTCGCCCTTGCGGGAGTTGAGGTGGGCGACGAAGTCGGCGATGCCGCCGTCGTACTTGTACGTGACGGAGAGCGGCTTGCCCTCCTCGTCCACGTGCTCGGGACGCTCGTCGGTCAGCGAGATCGACAGGCCCTTGTTGAGGAAGGCCATCTCCTGGAAGCGCCGGGAGAGCGTCTCGAAGGAGTAGACGGTGGTCTCGAAGATGTCGGGGTCGGCCCAGAAGGTCACCGTGGTGCCGGTGCGGTCGGTCTCGGCGCCCTTGACCAGGGCGGCGGTCGGCGCGCCCATCTTGTAGTCCTGGGTCCAGACGTGACCGTCCTTGTGGATCTCCACCGCGAGCCGGGTGGACAGCGCGTTCACCACCGAGACGCCCACGCCGTGCAGACCGCCGGAGACGGCGTAGCCGCCGCCGCCGAACTTGCCGCCCGCGTGCAGGACGGTGAGCACGACCTCGACGGCCGGCTTGTCCTGGCCCGGGACGATGTCCACCGGGATGCCGCGGCCGTTGTCGACGCAGCGGATCGCACCGTCGGCCATGATCGTGACGTCGATGGTGTCGGCGTACCCGGCCATCGCCTCGTCGACGGAGTTGTCCACGACCTCCTGCACCAGGTGGTGCAGGCCGCGCTCACCGGTGGAGCCGATGTACATGCCGGGGCGCTTGCGGACGGCGTCGAGGCCTTCCAGCACCTGGATGTTGCTACCGGTGTAGGAAGCCTGGTCGGTCTGGTCTGGGGTCTGGCTGGGGTTGCCGGAATCGGCCACGAAGCGCCCTCTCTGGCACAGCACGGGTCGCATGCCTCTCCCCCTACGGGCGGGCGTGCGACCACAGCGTTTCGACTCGGTTGCCACTAGCAACAGTGTTTGGCTCCCAGTCTACCGGTACGACTGACAGAGATGGGCGTTTGGCAGCCCTTGAAGGCAGATATGCCGCCCTGAATCCCCTCGGCACGTGTCCCGATACTCGCCCGGGGGGCCTGGGGCGCCTGGAAGGGCCGTCAGGGGTTCCGGAAGATCGTGGTCCGATCCCGGCGGGGCCGGCGGCGCCCAGCCCCGGGTGCCGCCCGGGCCTAGCCCCAGGTGTCGCCCGGGCCCTTGCTCCCGGGCGCGCGCAGCCGGCCGTAGCCGCGGGCGGGCGCGGCCGGGCCGAGCACCTTGATGGTCCGCACCGTGCCGTGGCCCAGCTCATGGTTCAGGCGAGCCACCAACTGCCGCGCCAGCCAGCGCAGTTGAGTCGCCCAGGCGGTGGAGTCGCACTGCACGGTGAGCACCCCGGCGGCCTCGTCGTAGGAGGAGGGGTGGCAGTGCGCGGCGATGTCCGGACCGACGATCTGCGGCCAGCGGCCCATCACCCCGCCGACCGCGGCGGAGGACTCCCAGCCGCGCTCGGTCAGCAGCCGGTTCAGCGCCGCGCCCAGCGGGACCGGGTCGCGGCCGTCCGAGCGGGCGCCGCTGCGCAGCCCGTGCCGCTTCGCCTCGCGCTTCTGCTGCACCTGCTCGCCGCGCTGGCGGGCCTGGGCGCGGGCCGCCCGCAGGGCGGAACGGGCCAGGTCGGCGCCGGTGGGCTCGGGGGCAGCGGGGGTGGGGCCAGAGAGGGAGTGCTCCGCCGGCTCGCTCACGGCGATCTCCTTTCCCCAGCCTGTGGACAACCGATGAGCCGTCCAGCCTACGGGAGCGCTCGGACGAGTGACGGCGGGGTGGACCCGAGGCGCGGTCGGTGTGACGAGCGGATCAGATGACGGATCGGACGATGAATCGGGCGGTGAATCGGGCGGTGAATCGGGCGGTGAATCGGGCCACGGATCAGGCGTCGGTCCGGCGGACGGCGCCGTCGGAGACCGCGAACCGGGCGCCGGCCAGCGCCTTCGGCACGTCCTCGGCCACCGCGGCGGTGACCAGCACCTGCTCGCCGTCGGCCACCAGCTCGGCCAGCCGGTCCCGGCGGGCGGCGTCCAGCTCGGCGAAGACGTCGTCCAGGATCAGCACCGGCTCGCCACCGTCGGACCGCAGCAACTCGTACGAGGCCAGCCGCAGCGCCAGCGCGAACGACCAGGACTCGCCGTGGCTGGCGTAGCCCTTGGCGGGCAGCGGGCCGAGCCTGAGCACCAGCTCGTCGCGGTGCGGACCGACCAGGGTGACCCCGCGCTCGACCTCCTGCTTGCGGACCGCCTGCAGCGCCTGCAGCAGCTGCTCCTCGGCCTGCTCCCGGCTGGTCGGCAGCTCGCCCTCGAAGGAGCTGCGGTACTCCAGTGCGGTCTCGCCGCCGCCGGGGGCCAGCTGCCCGTAAGCGGCCGTCACCAGCGGTTGCAGGGCGGCCACCAGCTGGATCCGGAAAGCCGTCAGCTCGGCGCCGGCGCGCGCCAGATGGCCGTCCCAGACCTCCAGGGTGGACAGGTCGGCGCCCTTGCCGCCGCCGGCCCGGCGGGCCATCGCGGCGGTCTTCAGCAGGGCGTTGCGCTGCTTGAGCACCCGCTCGTAGTCCTGCCGGACCCCGGCCAGCCGGGGCGCGCGGGCGGTCAGCAGCTCGTCCAGGAAGCGCCGACGCTCGCCCGGATCGCCCTTGACCAGGCTGAGGTCCTCGGGGGCGAACAGCACGGTGCGCAGCAGGCCCAGCACGTCGCGCGGGCGGACGTTGTCCGAGCGGTTGATCCGGGCCCGGTTGGCCTTGCCCGGGGTGAGCTCCAGCTCGACCAGGGTGGAGCGGCCGCGGTCCACCACCGAGGTGCGGATCACCGCCCGCTCGGCGCCGAGCCGGATCAGCGGGGCGTCGGTGGCGACCCGGTGGCTGCCCAGGGTGGCGACGTAGCCGATCGCCTCGACCAGGTTGGTCTTGCCCTGGCCGTTGGGCCCGACGAAGGCCGTCACGCCCGGGTCGAGGGGAACCTCGGCCCGGGCGTACGACCGGAAGTCGGCGAGCGACAGATGCGCGACGTGCATGGCGGTGAACTGCGCTCGCCTTCTATGAACAGACCTGTGGATGACCGGAGGCCGGTGGACTACTTCGACTCGACCGCGTGGCCGCCGAACTGGTTGCGCAGCGCGGCGATCATCTTCATCTGCGGCGAGTCGTCCTGACGGGAGGCGAAGCGGGCGAACAGCGAGGCGGTGATCGCCGGCAGCGGCACGGCGTGGTCGATCGCGGCCTCGACGGTCCAGCGGCCCTCGCCGGAGTCGGCGGCCCAGCCGCGCAGCTTGTCCAGGTGCTCGTCCTCGTCCAGGGCGCGGACGGCCAGGTCCAGCAGCCAGGAGCGGATGACGGTGCCCTCCTGCCAGCTGCGGAAGACCTCGCGCACGTCGGTGACCTCGGGGGCGGCCTCCAGCAGCTCCCAGCCCTCGGCGAAGGCCTGCATCATCGCGTACTCGATGCCGTTGTGGACCATCTTGGCGAAGTGGCCGGCGCCCACCGCGCCCGCGTGCACCGAGCCGAAGTCGCCCTCCGGCTTGAGCGCGTCGAAGACCGGCTGAACGCGCGCGACGTGCTCGGCGTCGCCGCCGTACATCAGCGCGTAGCCGTTCTCCAGGCCCCAGACACCGCCGGAGACGCCGCAGTCGACGAAGCCGATGCCCTTGGCGGCCAGCGCCTCGGCGTGCTTGATGTCGTCGGTCCAGCGGGAGTTGCCGCCGTCGACGACCACGTCGCCGGGGGAGAGCAGCTCGGCGAGCTCGTCGACGGTCGCCTGGGTCGCGGCACCGGCCGGAACCATCACCCAGACCACTCGGGGCCCCTGGAGCTTGGAGACGAGCTCCCCCAGGCTCTCGACGTCGGAGATCTCCGGGTTGCGGTCGTAGCCGACGACGGTGTGGCCGGCGCGGCGGATCCGCTCGCGCATGTTGCCGCCCATCTTGCCGAGACCGATGAGGCCGAGCTCCATGACCAAATCCTTACTGTGGGGACGTGCCTGGCGGCGGCGCCGTTGCCGCACTCCCCGAGCCTACGCTTCCGGCGGTGACGGGCTCCGCGCAGTCGGGCCGACCGGGGGAGACGTCCACAGGCTGTGCACAGCGGGTGTGCACAGCCTGTGGGTGACGGACGGAGCCGACGGTCAGCCGGAGAGGCGGACCGGCATGATCAGGTACTGGTACGCCTTGTCTTCCTCAGCGTCCACCGAGACCTTGCCGCTGAGCAGGGCCGGCTTGGTCGGGGTGGTGAAGCTCAGCTGGGCGAAGGGGGAGTCGATGGCCTTGAGGCCCTCCTCCAGGTAGCCCGGGTTGAAGGCGATCGAGATGTCGTCGCCCTCCAGGTCGGCCTCGATCCGCTCGGTGGCCTGGGCGTCGTCGCCCGAGCCGGCCTCCAGGGTCAGCACGCCCTGCTCGAAGTTGAGCCGGACCGGGGTGTTGCGCTCGGCGACCAGCGAGACGCGCTTGAGCGCCTCCAGGAAGGGCTGGGTCTGGATCGCGGCGACCGCGCTGAACTCGGTCGGGAAGAGGCTGCGGAACTTGGGGAACTCGCCCTCCAGCAGCCGGGTGGTGGTGCGGCGGCCGGCGCCCTCGAAGCCGATCAGGCCCTCGCCCGCGCCGCCCGAGGAGAGCGCGATGGAGACGTTGTCGCCGCTGCCCAGGGACTTGGCGATGTCCTGCAGGGTCTTGGCGGGCACCAGGGCGACCGCGGAGATGTCCGACTGCTCGGGCTTCCACAGCAGCTCGCGGACGGCGAAGCGGTAGCGGTCGGTGGCGGCCAGGGTGATCCGGTCGCCCTCGATCTCGACCCGGACGCCGGTGAGCACCGGCAGGGTGTCGTCCCGGCCGGCGGCGACCGCGGCCTGGCTGACGGCGGAGGCGAAGACGTCCCCGGAGACGGTGCCGGTGGCGGTCGGCATCTGGGGCAGGGCCGGGTACTCGTCCACCGGCAGGGTGGGCAGGGTGAAGCGGGAGCTGCCGCAGACCACGCTGACCCGCTGGCCGTCGGTGGAGATCTCCACAGGCCTGTTGGGAAGGTTGCGCGAGATGTCGTTGAGCAGTCGACCGGAGACCAGGACGGTGCCGGCCTCCTCGACGTCGGCCTCCAGCTCGACCCGGGCCGAGACCTCGTAGTCGAAGCCGGACAGCGCCAGGCTGCCCTCCTGCGCCGTCAGCAGCAGGCCGGCCAGCACCGGCACCGGCGGCCGTGCCGGGAGGCTGCGGGCAGCCCAGGCCACCGCCTCCGCGAGGACGTCACGCTCCACCCGGAACTTCACCGGTAACCGCCTCCTGGATCGAGCGCTCCCGCTCGCACTCTGGTTCGTCTGATCTTGATCGTCGGTCCCGCTGTCCGCGGAGCTCTGCCACTCCGCTTCCAGCTGCAAAGGACAGTCTGACGTACTCCGCCGACAGACGGGGCAGACGGGCGGAAGCAAACCCGAACAAGTGTCGGGGAGCGGTTGTCCACAGATTTCGTGCCCACCCACTTTGAAAGCAGGTTCACGGTCTATCTGTGTAGCGGTAGTAGTAGGGCCTGTGGAAACCGTGGATAACCCCGTTTCCGCAGGTCAGCGCCCGATTTTTGTCCACAGACGGTGTGGACGGCGGCTGTGGACGGACAGGCCGCGCTGTGGACAGCCGAGCGTTACCCACAGGGCACGCTGAGTATCCACAGGTTATCCCCAGGGCTGTCCCCAGATCCGGGCCCGGTTATCCACGGGCGCCGGTCAACTTTCCGTGACGCCTTTCACACCAGGGCATGAACGGCAGCCCACGGTTGTCGAACTGTGGACCCGGCTGTGGACAACCTGGGGATAACCGCCCGGCCCCTGGGGACAACCGGTGGACAACCCGGACGGCCCATTGGTGGCCCGTCAATTGTCCACACCCTGTGGATAACCGTTGTGCACAAGTCCACAGGCACCTGACCTGCGCGGAAGAGCGTAGCGGCGACGGGCCTGTGGACGAATTCTGGATAACTTCGGACTCCCCAGCCTGTGGACTGTGCGGAAGGGGCCGGTCCTGTGGACAACGGCCTTGCGCGCCCCCGGTTTTCGAATCACCGGTCAGTTGTTCGGCGCCGGCTGCGGGCTGGCGGAACGTCCGTCGACGGCATCCCTGCCCAGCCTCGGCCCGGCACACACCTGTGGATGTGAAAAAAGGGCGTCAGGATCGCTCCTGACGCCCTCTGAAGGCCGGTCGGCCCGTCCGTGGACGGGTGCTAGCTCTTGATGCGGTTGGTGAGTTCGGTGACCTGGTTGTAGATCGAGCGCCGCTCGGCCATCAGCGAGCGGATCTTGCGGTCCGCGTGCATCACCGTGGTGTGGTCGCGGCCGCCGAACTGCGCGCCGATCTTCGGCAACGACAGGTCGGTGAGCTCCCGGCACAGGTACATGGCGATCTGCCGGGCCGTCACCAGCACCCGGCTGCGCGAGGATCCACAGAGGTCGTCCACGCCCAGGCCGAAGTACGCGGCGGTCTGCTGCATGATGACCTGCGCGGTGATCTCCGGGCCGGCGTCCTCGTCCCCACCCGGGATCAGGTCCTTGAGGACGATCCCGGCCAGCTCCAGGTCCACCGGAGCCCGGTTGAGGTTGGCGAAGGCGGTGACCCGGATCAGCGCGCCCTCCAACTCCCGGATGTTGCGGGTGATCCGGGACGCGATGAACTCCAACACGTCGGCGGGAGCGTTGAGTTGCTCCTGGATCGCCTTCTTGCGCAGGATCGCGATCCGGGTCTCCAGCTCCGGCGGGGTGACGTCGGTGATCAGACCCCACTCGAAGCGGTTGCGCAGCCGGTCCTCCAGCGTGGTCAGCAGCTTGGGCGGCCGGTCCGAGGAGAGGACGATCTGCTTGTTCGCGTTGTGCAGGGTGTTGAAGGTGTGGAAGAACTCCTCCTGGGTGGACTCCTTGCTCGCGAGGAACTGGATGTCGTCCACGAGCAGGATGTCCATGTCCCGGTAGCGGCGGCGGAAGGTGTCCGCCTTGCCGTCCCGGATCGAGTTGATGAACTCGTTGGTGAACTCCTCCGAGGACACGTAGCGCACCCGGGTGCCCGGGAAGAGGCTGCGCGAGTAGTGCCCGATGGCGTGCAGCAGGTGGGTCTTGCCCAGCCCGGACTCGCCGTAGATGAAGAGCGGGTTGTACGCCTTGGCCGGGGCTTCGGCGACCGCCACCGCCGCCGCGTGCGCGAAGCGGTTGCTGGCGCCGATGACGAAGGTGTCGAAGAGGTACTTGGGGTTCAGCCGGGCGGCCGGCTCGTCCTTGCGCGAGCCGCCGGCCGGGGGCGCGCCGGGCGGGGCGGGCACCCCGGGGACGGCGGGGCGGTCGGTGCCCCGTTCCGTGGCGGGCTTGTCGGCCGGGCGGCCGCCGGTGGGCCGGGCGCCGTGCGCACGACGGCCGGCGCCGCCGCGGGGCTGCTCGCCCGGGCCGGGGCCGTACGCGCCGCCGAACAGGTCGCCCTGGGTGGTCGAGGGCGGGCTGGGCAGCGGGCGCGGCGCCGGGCGGGGAGAGGGCTCCTCGGGCTCGCGGTAGGGCTGCTGCGGCTCCTGGTAGTCGGGCTCCTGGTAGCCGGACTCCTGGTAGCCGGACCAGGGCTGGCCCGGCTGGCCGCCGTACGGCGCCGGGCGCTGCTCATAGCCGCCGGTGTCGTAGCGGGGGCGCTCGTAGTCCTGCTCGTAGGGGTGCTGGTAGTCCTGGCCGCCGTAGCCGCCGGTGTCCTCCTCGGCCGGGCCGGGGTACGGCTCGGCGGGGGCCTGGGCGGCGGGCGTGGGGGTGGTGGGCACGGCGTTGGCGTCGACCATCACGGCGATCCGGACCGGTCGGTTGAGCTCGCGGCTGAGGGCGTCGGTCAGCTGCGGCAGCAGCCGGCCCTCCAGCACCTGCTTGGCCCGCTCGTTGGGGGTCGCCAGCAGGGCGGTGTCGTGCATCATCCACATGGGCTGGGTGCGCTGCACCCACTGCTTGTCCATCTCGCCGATATCGGGGTCGTTGACCAGCCGCTCGACGACCCTCGCCCAGACCGGGACGAGGTCGCTGTTGACATCAGCCACTGGTGCACGCTTTCCAAGAACAAACCAGACAAGTCCTGCAACGGTAGTCAGCGAACGGGAACGGATCAAGTCGTTGTCCACAGGCTGTGGGTAAGTTCGCCACGGGCGGCCGGTTTGACCCTCGCACCTCGTCCCGCGTACCGTAACCAGGTCGAGTTGTCGATGGCCGCTGCCGCATGTCCGCGGGTCCGCCCGCTCCATAAGGCGCGCAGCACGGGCGCCGTGGATTGCCTCAGACCCCAGCCGAACTGGGGCGATGGGCCGGATTTCCGAATCAGGGGAGATCACGCGGACGCACGGTGACGGCCAAGCGACTCCCCGTCATCCTACGATTCACCTCAGGAGCCCCCGAGTGAGCAAGCGCACCTTCCAGCCGAACAACCGTCGCCGCGCGAAGACCCACGGCTTCCGGCTGCGTATGCGTACCCGCGCCGGCCGCGCCATCCTGGCTGCCCGCCGTGGCAAGGGCCGCGCCAGCCTGTCCGCCTGATCCACGACAGAGTCTGTTGTGCTGCCCTCCGAGAATCGGCTGCGGCGGCGCCAGGACTTCGCGACCGCGGTCAAACGCGGTCGCCGGGCCGGCCGGCCCCTTCTGGTCGTCCATCTCAGCAGAGAGGTCGACCCGCAGGGGCAGACCGACCGGACCAGCGACTCCCGCCCGCACGTCGCCGAGGGGACTCCTTCGGCGCGTGCGGGTTTCGTCGTGAGCAAGGCCGTCGGCCCGGCGGTCGTCCGCAACCTGGTCAAGCGCCGGTTGCGCCATCTCGTCCGTGATCGTCTGTCCAGGCTGCCCGCCGGTAGCCTGATAGTGGTGCGTGCGCTGCCCCAGGCCGCGACCGCCTCGTACCAGGATCTCGAACGTGATCTCGACGCGGCGCTGAAACGGTTGCTGAGGGCCGAGCCCGCCGCCACGGCGCCGACGGGAGCAGGGCGATGAAGTACCTGCTGATGGGTCTGATCAGGGTCTACCAGTGGACCATCAGCCCGCTGCTCGGTCCGGTGTGCCGCTATTACCCCTCCTGCTCGCACTACGGCTACGAGGCCGTGAAGGTGCACGGGGCGGTCAAAGGCGGCGGACTGACCGTGTGGCGCATCCTGCGCTGCAATCCGTGGACGCCCGGCGGGGTCGATCATGTCCCGCCGCGCAAGCATCCGGTGTGGCACCGGCGGTTGCGAGACCGGCTGAGCAGCCGGTCCGCCACCGGAGAGCCGGTGACCGTCACCCCCGCCGGTCCGGACCCCGAGGGCCCGGCCACCATTGGCCCGGAGCGGCCAATCCACCTGTCCAAGGAGTCTGACCGGTGACCTTCGGTTTTCTTAGCCCCCTCTACACAGCGGTGTCCTGGATCATCGTCCAGTTCCACTCGCTGTACAGCAACGTCTTCAATCCGGACGGTGGCTGGGCGTGGGGTCTGTCCATCGCCTCGATGGTCGTCGTCATCCGGATCTGCCTGATCCCGCTCTTCGTGAAGCAGATCAAGGCGACCCGGGCCATGCAGGCGATCCAGCCGAAGATGAAGGCCATCCAGGAGCGCTACAAGAACGACCGGCAGCGCCAGTCCGAAGAGATGATGAAGCTGTACAAGGATGCGGGTACCAACCCGTTCTCCAGCTGCCTTCCCATCATCGTGCAGGCCCCGTTCTTCACCGCCCTCTACGGCGTGCTCGCCTCGGTCGCCAAGGGCAAGCCCATCGGCGTCATCCACGGCGACCTGCTGGTGAGCGCCGGCAAGGCGCACATCTTCGGTGCCCCGCTGTCCGCGACCTTCGTCAGCAGCAGCGTGACCAGCGTCAAGATCGTCACCGCGGTGATGATCGTCATGATGTCGCTGTCGCAGTTCGTCACCCAGCGCCAGCTGATGACCAAGAACGTCGACCTCACGGTGAAGACGCCGTTCATGCAGCAGCAGAAGATGCTGATGTACGTCTTCCCGGTCATGTTCGCCGTGATGGGCATCAACTTCCCGGTCGGTGTCCTCGTCTACTGGCTGACCACCAACGTCTGGTCGATGGGCCAGCAGCTGATCGTCATCCGCAACAACCCGACCCCGGGCAGCAAGGCCTTCCAGGAGCGCCAGGCGCGGCTGAAGAAGGCCGGCCGACTGCGTCCGGACGGTACGGAGATCAAGGGCGCGCTCTGGGGCATGCTGCCCCCGTCCAAGGAGGCCCTCGACCAGGCGGCCTCGGCGGCCACCGTGGTCGAGGAGTCGGTGCAGGCGCGCCGCCAGCAGCCGCGTCGGCAGACCAAGGCCCAGCGCCAGCACGGCGGTGCCACCACCCAGGGGGCCGAGCCGGGCGAGGACACCGTGGCCGAGCAGCCGAGCGACGCCGCCCCGGCCGAGTCCGATGCCAAGCAGACCGCGGCCAAGCCCGCCGACACCAAGCAGGGCACCCGGCAGCAGCCCAAGCGCGGCGGCCAGCGGCCGAAGAGGAAGTCCTGACCGGCCCCCGGCCCGTTGTGGCAGCCCCGAAGAGCTTCGTTCCCGGCCCGCCAGACGGGCCCAACTCCGAAGGAGTCCATCAGTGACGGAAGGCACCACCACCTCCGCCGTCGAGGCCGAGGCCGCCGCCAGCGCCGACGAGAGCCTCATCACCCGCCTGGAGCAGGAGGGCGACATCGCGGCGGACTACTTGGAGGGTCTGCTCGACATCGCGGACCTCGACGGTGACATCGACATGGACGTCGAGGGCGACCGCGCCCTGGTCTCCATCGTCAGCGACGGCAACGACCGCGCGCTGCAGCGCCTGGTCGGCCAGGACGGCGAGGTGCTGGAGGCCCTGCAGGAGCTGACCCGGTTGGCTGTCCACCGGGAGACCGGCGAGCGCAGCCGCCTCATGCTGGACATTGCCGGCTTCCGGGCCCGCAAGCGTGAGGAGCTGGCCGCCCTCGGCGCCGCGGCCGCGGAGCAGGCCAAGAGCACCGGCGAGCAGGTCAAGCTGAAGCCGATGACGCCCTTCGAGCGCAAGGTCGTCCACGACGCGGTCGCGGCCGCGGGTCTGCGCAGCGAGTCCGAGGGCGAAGAGCCCCAGCGGTGCGTGGTCGTGCTGCCGGCCTGAGGCCGACGGTCGATGACCGGCCGCTGCGGCAGCCGGTGAGCTTCACCGGACGCGACCCCGTCCGCCTCGTGCGGGCGGGGTCGTCGTCCCTTCCGGGATGTTTCACGTGAAACAGTGCGTTGAGCGGGTCGGTGGATCCGGGGATCGGAGAGGTCGAGATGGACACGGAGAGCACGGCCGCCGGCCGTCCGGGGGCGGACGTGGATCCGGACGCTGAGGGGCGCGCGGCCGAGGCACCCGAGCTGGACGTGCTGGCGGAGGCGCCGGCCGCTGCCCGGGAGGTCTTCGGCGACCGATTCGACGCCGCCGTCCGCTACACCGAGCTGCTGGCCACGGCGGGTGTCAGGCGCGGGCTGATCGGGCCGCGCGAGGTGCCCCGGCTGTGGGACCGCCATGTGCTCAACTGTGCGGTGCTGGCCGAGCTGCTGCCGAGCGGCTCCACCCTGTGCGACGTCGGCTCCGGCGCCGGCCTGCCCGGCATCCCGGTGGCGCTGGCCCGTCCGGACGTCTCGGTGACCCTGCTGGAGCCGCTGCTGCGCCGGACCACCTTCCTGGAGGAGGTCGTCCGGGAACTGGGCCTGGAGAACGTCACGGTGCTGCGCGGCCGCGCCGAGGAGATGGTGGGCAAGCTCGCGGTGGACGTGGTGACCGCCCGGGCGGTGGCGCCGCTGGACCGGCTGGCCGGCTGGGGGCTGCCGCTGCTGCGTCCGCACGGTCAGATGCTGGCGCTCAAGGGCGACAGCGCCGAGCAGGAGCTGGCCGACTCGCGCGCCGGGCTGGCCAAGCTGGGCGCGGTCGAGTGGAGCGTCATCTCGGTCGGCGAGGGCACCCTGGAGACCTCGACCCGGGTGGTCCAGGTCAAGGCGGGGGAGAGCCCCGGCGGGGTGAAGGCCGCGACCCGGCGGGCCAAGGTGGCCCGGGCCGGCCGCAACGCCAACGCCAGCGCCAAGGGCGGCGAGCGCGGTCGGGGCGGGCGGCGCCGCAGCCGCTGAGGCCGAGGCTGCGGAGGGGCTGATGGTGAGGCCCACTGAGGCCGAGTGACGCCGGAAAAGGACGAGAGCGGGCGGACGGTCCTCCTGAACGGGGGAACCGTCCGCCCGTCGTCGTTCAGGTGACGCCCGGGCCGCCATCGGGACATCGGAGTGTCGCAACGTCAGATTTCCGACATAGCGGGCATGGTGTTTCACGTGAAACGTCGCTCCTTGCTCTCGGGAATCCTTAGCCGCGGCCGGGCGGCGACTGTTGCCGCTCCGGTTTCACGTGAAACACTGACCTCCATGCAGGACTCGGAGACCATCGACCAGATCGATGACACGCCCATCGCACGGGCCGCCCAGGCTGCGGTACAGGCGATCGGCCGAGCGGGAGAGGGGCTGCCCCGACCCGCCGGCACCCGGGTGATCGTGGTCGCCAACCAGAAGGGTGGGGTGGGCAAGACCACCACCACCGTGAACATGGCCGCCTCGCTGGCGATGCACGGACTGCGCGTCCTGGTGGTCGACCTCGACCCGCAGGGGAACGCCTCCACCGCCCTCGGCATCGACCACCACGCCGAGGTGCCCTCCATCTACGACGTGCTGGTCGAGGGCAAGCCCCTGGCCGACGTGGTCCAGCCGGTCGTGGACGTCGAGGGGCTGTTCTGCGTCCCCGCCACCATCGACCTGGCCGGCGCCGAGATCGAGCTGGTCTCGCTGGTGGCCCGGGAGAGCCGGCTGCAGCGCGCCATCGCCGCCTACGAGCAGCCACTGGACTACGTCCTGATCGACTGTCCGCCCTCACTGGGCCTGCTGACGGTCAACGCCCTGGTGGCCGGCCGGGAGGTGCTGATCCCGATCCAGTGCGAGTACTACGCGCTGGAGGGCCTCGGCCAGCTGCTGCGCAACGTCGAGCTGGTGCGCGCGCACCTCAACCCCGCGCTGCACGTCTCGACGATCCTGCTGACCATGTACGACGCCCGGACCAGGCTGGCCGCTCAGGTCGCCGAGGAGGTCCGGACCCACTTCCAGAACGAGGTGCTGAGCACGGCGATCCCGCGCTCGGTGCGCATCTCGGAGGCGCCCAGCTACGGGCAGACGGTGCTCACCTACGACCCGGGTTCGACCGGGGCGCTCTCGTACCTGGAGGCCGCCCGCGAGCTCGCGCTGCGTGCGGTGGGCATGGGCGGATCGCTGGTGGGCCAGCAGCGGGACGGCCAGCAGGGGCACGGTGCCCCGGTGGCACAGCACGGTACGACGGAGGGTAATCGGTGAGTGGTCGCAGCAGGGGTCTGGGAAAGGGGCTGGACGCGCTGTTCGGCGGGGCGACGCAGCCCGCGACGGCCGCGTCGCCGCCGCCCTTGGTGACGGCCGCCGGCGGGACGTCGCCGACCGAGGTTCCGACGCTGCCGGCCGACCGCAGCACGGTGGCGGCCCGGGTGGCCGCAGGTAAGCGGGCCATCGAGCAGCCGAAGCCGGCGCCGGGGGCCAGTGCCTTCTTCGCCGAGCTGCCGCTGGACTCGATCAAACCCAATCCGCGGCAGCCGCGCGAGTACTTCGCCGAGGAGAAGCTGGCCGAGCTGGTCGTCTCCATCAAGGAAGTGGGCCTGCTTCAGCCGGTCGTGGTGCGTCAGACCGGGCCGGAGAGCTTCGAGCTGATCATGGGCGAGCGCCGCTGGCGCGCCTCCCGGGAAGCCGGACTGAAGCTGATCCCGGCGATCGTCCGGGCCACCGAGGACGACAAGCTCCTGCTGGACGCCCTCCTGGAGAACCTGCACCGGGCCGAGCTGAACCCGCTGGAGGAAGCGGCCGCTTACGACCAGCTGCTACAGGACTTCTCCTGCACCCACGACGAGCTGGCGGACCGGATCGGCCGCTCGCGCTCGCACGTGACCAACACCCTGCGGCTGCTGAAGCTCCCGCCGGCCGTCCAGAGCCGGATCGCCGCCGGGGTGCTGTCCGCCGGCCACGCCAAGGCGCTGTGCAGCCTCACCGATCCGGAGAGCCAGGAGAAGCTGGCGGCCCGGATCAACCGCGAGGGCCTCTCGGTGCGGACCACCGAGGAGATCGTCAAGACGATGAACACGGAGGACAGGCCCAAGCGCCAGGCACCTCAGGCGGGCAAGCTGATCTCCCCGGCCTTCAACGACCTGGCGACCCGGCTCTCGGACCGCTTCGACACCCGGGTCAAGGTCGAGGTGTCGCAGCGCGGCGGCAAGCTGGGCAAGGGCAAGGTGGTGCTGGAGTTCGGCTCGGTGGAGGACCTCAACCGGATCCTGGACAGCATGGCTCCGGGCGAGGACGGTCTGCGGCTGTCGCAGGGCTGAGCCGGCCCAGGGCAACGACCCGATGGGTGCATGTTCCACGTGAGCGCTGTTTCACGTGAAACATGCACCCATCGGCGTTCGCAGGGGAATGCTCGACCGTGAAAGGGAGGAGGAGTACGGGCCATGGGACGCCGGATAGCTCCGCTGACGCTGGACAACCTCACGGATCTGCCGACCGGCTGCCGCTCCTGTGTGTTCTGGGAGCTGGACCCGGTGAGTGCGAAGGAGGCGGTTGAGTCCGGGAAGCCGGAGCTGGAGAAGGAGGGATGGATCTCCGCGGTGCTGCTGGAGTGGGGGTCCTGCGGCCGGATCGCCTACGTGGACGACCAGCCGGCCGGCTTCGTGCTCTACGCCCCGCCGGCCTACGTCCCCCGCTCGCAGTCCTTCCCGACCAGCCCGGTCTCGCCGGACGCCGTCCAGCTGATGGTCAGCCGAGTGCTGCCGGGCTACCAGCGGCAGGGGCTGGGCCGGGTGCTGGTGCAGACGGTGGCCAAGGACCTGCTCGGGCGCGGGGTGCGGGCGATCGAGGCCTTCGGCTCGGCGGGCCGGGTGCCGACCAGCTGCGTGCTGCCGGCCGACCACCTGCTGGCGGTGGGGTTCAAGACCGTACGACCGCACCACCGCTACCCGCGGCTGCGGCTGGAGGCACGGACCATGCTCTCCTGGCGGGGGGATGTGGAGGTGGCGCTGGAGCGGCTGCTCGGCGGCGGGCGCAAGGAGCCGGCGCTGCGGCCGTTCTGAGCGGCCGGTGCGAAGGCCGTAGGTGGAACGACGGCGGCGGGGGGGCCCCGGGGGGGGGGGCCCCCCCCCCGGGGGGGGGGGGGCCGGGGCCCCATGATAACGCCGGCCACCGCGCGCACCACCCCCGCCCAGGGGGGCGCCCCGCGGTGGGGGGGGCGTGGGCGTCGGGGGCGGGGGGGGGGGGGGGGGGGGGGGGGGCCCCGGGGGGGGGGGGGGCGCCGGGGGGGCCCCCCCCCCCCCCCCCGCCGTTCGGTCGGTGACCGGTGGACCTTAGATCAGGCCGTCCAGCTCGCGCAGCAGCGCGGCCTTCGGGCGCGCGCCGGTGATCTGCTTCACCGGCTGGCCGCCCTTGTAGAGGATCAGGGTCGGGATCGAGATGACGTTGTACTCGGCGGCGGTCACCTGGTTGGCGTCCACGTCGAGCTTGGCGACGGTCAGCTTGTCACCCTGCTCGGCCGCGATCTCCTCGAGGATCGGGGCGACCTGGCGGCACGGGCCGCACCAGGTGGCCCAGAAGTCGACCAGTACGGGCTTCTCGCTGTCCAGGACATCGGACTTGAACGTCGCGTCGGTGACGGTGGTGGTGGCGCCGGCCACGGGAACTCCTCGGGTTCGGACGGAGGGGGCTGCCAGGAGAACAACGGGAGGGCCGTTTCTGTTTCTGCCTGGCCGGGGCGGGGGTGTTCCACGTGGAACACCCCCGTGCGGATCGCTCGGTGGCGAGGGGGTCAGACCGCCACGGCGGCGGCCTTGGACTCCAGGTCGTCCAGCGCGGCGAGGTAGCGCTCGGCGTCCAGCGCGGCGGAGCAGCCGGTGCCGGAGGCGGTGATGGCCTGGCGGTAGGTGTGGTCCACGACGTCGCCGGCGCCGAACACGCCCTCGATGTTGGTCCGGGTCGAGGGGGACTCGACCTTGAGGTAGCCCTCGGCGTCGAGGTCCAGCTGGCCCTTGAACAGGTCCGTGCGCGGGTCGTGGCCGATCGCGATGAACAGGCCGGTGACGGCCAGCTCGCGGGTCTCGCCCGTGGTGGTGTCGCGCAGGGTGACGCCGGTCAGCTTCGGGTCGCCGTGGATGGCCTCGACCGCGCTGTCCCACTCGAAGCGGATCTTCGGGTCGGCGAAGGCGCGCTCCTGCATCGCCTTCGAGGCGCGCAGGGTGTCCCGGCGGTGGATGATCGTGACGCTCTTGGCGAAGCGGGAGAGGAAGGTCGCCTCCTCCAGGGCGGTGTCGCCGCCGCCGACCACCGCGATGTCCTGGTCGCGGAAGAAGAAGCCGTCGCAGGTCGCGCACCAGGAGACACCGCGGCCGGAGAGCTTGTCCTCGTTCGGCAGGCCCAGCTTGCGGTGCTGGGAGCCGGTGGTGACGATCACGGCGCGGGCCTTGTGCACATTGCCCTCGGAGTCGGTGACGGTCTTGATGTCACCGGTGAGGTCGACCGCGACGATGTCGTCGGGGATCAGCTCGGCGCCGAAGCGCTCGGCCTGCGCCCGCATGTTGTCCATCAGTTCGGGGCCCATGATCCCGTCCCGGAAGCCCGGGAAGTTCTCGACCTCGGTGGTGTTCATCAGCGCACCACCGGCGGTGACGGCCCCCTCGAAGACCAGCGGCTTGAGGGAGGCACGGGCCGTGTAGAGCGCAGCCGTGTACCCGGCCGGGCCGGAACCGATGATGATCACGTTACGGACGTCGCTCACTGCTTCTCCTGGTTCGCATCGCGACCCGCGTTTGCTGCGGGGAGGGCGGTCCTGCTCCGCCGCCCGGGACAACGACTGACCAGTCTCTCGCATTCCCAGGCCGATCAGTACCATGCGCCCGGAGTGTGGGAGCGGCGTGGCGTCCTGGTCGTCGATCGCATGGGAACGGTCCCGCGACGGCTGGGAACGCCTGGTCAGCCCTTGGGGACGGTCCGCTGCAGCACGATCGGGCCGCAGTCGGGGGAGCGCAGGTAGACGTCCACGAACCCGGGTCGGCCGGGGGCCGGGTAGACCAGGACCTCGACCGGGGCGCCCTGGAAACTGCCCCGGTCGGTGGCCAGCGGGGTGCCGGCGGCGGGGGCCGGACAGGGGGCCGGGGTGTTGAGCTCCGGCCGGAGGCCCTCGGCGGGTGCCGCGGCGTCGGACTTGGCGGGCCCGGTGGCGCGCAGCCCGGGAGCGGTGCCGGAGCGGGCCAGCAGCTGCTGCACCTGGGCGGTGAGTTGGTCCTCCCGGTAGACGGTGACCGGACCGGTGCTGCGGGGGGTGCGGGCGCTCTGGTCGGTGGCGGAGGTGCCCGCCGGGGCGCCCGCGGCGACCGAGGGGCGGTCGGCCGGGTCGGAGGAGTTCAGCAGCAGTGCCCCGCCGAGCCCGAGGGCGGCCAGTACGGCGGTCGCGCCGAGGAGCAGACCGGCCCGCCGCCGACGCGGGCGAGGGCGGCCGGGCCCGGTGGCGGAGACGGGGCGGGACGGGGGCGCGGAGGGCGCTGCTGCGGCCCGTACGGGCGGGGCCGGGGTGACCGTCCGGCGGTCCGTTCCGGCGGCCTCCTGGGGGCGGTCGGCGGCCTCGGCGTGGGCGGCCTCGGCCAGGGCGGCGTCCAGCCGGGCGGCGACGTCGGCGGGCATCGGCTCGGGCTCGACGGCACCGAGCAGCGCCTGCACCTCGGCCAGCGCGTCGACGGTCTCCCTGCACTCGGCGCAGCCGTCCAGGTGCCGGCGCAGCGCCTCCGCGGTCTCGGCGGTCTCGGCGGGCTCGATCAGGCCCTCGGCGAGGTCGGCGAGCTCCTCGACGGAGGGGTGGGCGTCGGCGGGTTCGGAGGAGGAGAGGGGGGCGGTCGTCATCGCGTGCTCGCATCTCCTTCCAGCATCGTCCGGCCGGTGCTCGGGCCTGTCCCTGTGACGGTGCGGGGGCCCGACGGGTTCCCCGGGGTGCCCCGGCGTGACGGCGGGGCCGCGCCGGGGGCGCTCGGTGTCTCTCGTACGGGTGCCCCGCGTCCCGGCGTTCCGCGCGCCGGTGTTCCACGTGGAACACCGGACCCGTCGTCCGCCTCGCGCAGGTGCCGGACCAGCGGCAGCAGTCGGGCCCGGCCGCGCGCGCAGCGGCTCTTCACCGTGCCCACCGGGACGCCCAGCAGCTCGGCGGCCTCGGCGACCGGGTAGCCCTGCATGTCGACCAGGACCAGTGCGGCCCGCTGCTCGGGGGGCAGCTCGGCGAGCGCCGCGGTCAGCTCCCGGTGCACCTCGGCCCGGACCACCGGGGAGTCGGCCGGTTCGGCGGAGCCGACCAGGGTGTCCAGCCGCTGGGGGTCGTCGTCCAGCGGGGTGGTGCGGCGGGTGGCCCTGCGCCGGGCGCGGTCCAGGCAGGCGTTGACCACGATCCGGTGCAGCCAGGTGGTGACCGCCGAGCGTCCCTGGAAGCCGGCGGCGGCCCGGAAGGCGGAGACCAGGGCGTCCTGGAGGGCGTCCGCGGCCTCCTCGCGGTCGCCGAGGGTGCGCAGGGCGACCGCCCAGAGCCGGTCGCGGTGGCGGTTCACCAGGAGGCCGAAGGCCTCCCGGTCACCGGCGACGTGCCGGGCGAGCAGTGTCGCGTCGTCGTCCGCCACTGTCACCCCTCTGCCTTCGCGCCGGTCGACTCACGGCTGTGCGGTCAGCCGGAGACCTTGACCTCGGCGATCCCGCTACGGTACTGGCCGTCCGCGTCCTTCGGTAGAGCGGTCAGCCAGATCATGAGGAACCGCGTGTCGGCCGGCTTGTCGAGGGTGTAGGTGACCGTGGTGCCGGACTGCTTCTGGGCCACTACGGTGAAGTCGCCGAGCGGGGCCTTCTGTACGTTCGCGTCGGTGGTCGGGGAGTTCGGGATCCGGATGTCCGCCGTGGTGGTGGCGACGAACTGGACGGTCACCGAGCTGACGGACTGCGACGAGCCGAGGTCGATCAGCAGGCCGGTGCCGTCCTTGTAACCGCCAGGGGCGAACTGGTCGTTGTAGCCGAAGGTCGGCCAGGCCGTGTTCGGGTCCCCGTCGATGGCCTTGGGCAGGGCCCAGGCGGATTCCGGGTCGCCCTTCGGGTGGTAGGACAGGGCGGCTTTGGGCTGGATCGGCACCGGGGTGTGCGCCGTCGGTTGCGCGCTCGGCGCGGTGGTGCTGACCGAGGGCTGAGGGGTGGCGACGGTCTGACCGGGGGTGTTGCGCAGGCTGCCGACGAACTGCCAGGACGCGACGCCGATCGCGCCCAGCGCGATCGTCCAGGCGGTGGCCTTGACCACCCGGCGCAGCCGCCGCTTGGTGCGCCGGGAGGCGGTCGGCCGGGAGGAGGGCGGCAGCGGGGAGACCGTCGTGTCGGCCACCCGGGTCGGGTTGGGCGCGGTGGGCAGCGCATGGGTGTTGTGCCGGGGAGGGGCCTGGAAGGCGGGCAGCTCCGGTTCGGGCTGGCGGATCTTGGGCAGCCGGGCGATCGCCCGGACCAGCTCCTCCGGGGTGGTGATCGGCTCGGCGTGGTGCGGCGGGTGGTCGAACAGGGCCCGCGCGGCGAGCTCGGACAGGCCCTTGTGGACGCCCGCGCGGACCTGGTCCGGTGCGGCGTTCTGCAGGCCCTTCGGCAGCCCCTGGAGGTCGTAGCGGTCCTCGGGGTACGGCCAGCGGTGGGTGAGCGCGGTGAACAGCAGTGCGCCGATCGCACGGGTGTCGGTGCGCTGGGCGTCCTCGTCGGAGTCCTCGGCGGGCAGCCCGCGCAGGGCGGCGTCCACCGCGATGCCGTTGATCCGGTACTGGCCGCTGTCGGTGCGCAGCACGCAGCGCGGGGTGAGCCGCAGGTGGGCCTGGCCGCGGCGGTGGGCGGCGGCGACCGCGTCGGCGACCTGGCGGACCATCTGGTACGCCTCGTGCGGCTCCATCGGGCCGTTGACGAGCAGCTTGGCGAGGTCGGAGGCGCGCGGCAGCCACTCCCGCACGACGTAGACCAGCTCGCCCTCCTGGACGGCGTCCAGGACCTGTACGAAGCGCGGGTCGCCGAGCAGGGCGGCGGACTTGGCGGCGGCCAGCACCTTGCGGGCGCGCTGGTGGCCGGAGGCCATCAGGTGGACACCGACGGCCCGGCGCAGCTTCTCGTCGACGGCGCGCCAGCTGCTGAAGGTCTCGGTCTGGGAGATGCACTCCTCCAGCCGGTACCGGTGGCCGATCATGTCGCCGCTGTGCCGCATCGGCGCCGGGAGGGTGCGCGGGAGGGTGGCGGTGTCGCGCGGGTCGACCGTGGGCTGCGGGTCGGTGGGACGGCGCTTGGCGGCGGCCGGCTCCGGGGCGGGGGCGGGCTTCTTCGGGGCGGAGCCGGCGGCCAGTTCGGCGGCGATCTCCTGGACCGAGAGCGGTGCGGTGATCTCCGAGGTCTCCTCGCTGACGGAGGCCTCCGGTCGGGGCTCCGCGGGAGTGTCCGCGTCGTCGGCCGCGGGGGACTCTTCGGCCTCGGCGGCCGCCTCGGCGGCCGCCTCGTCGTCGGTCTCGTCGTCGGCCTCGGGGGCGTCCGCGGAGGGTGCGTCGGCGGAGGGTGCGTCGGCGGCGTCCGCCGGGGCGGCCTTCCCGCTCCCGAGCTCGTCGATCGCCGCGGCCAGCGCGGCCTCGTTTGCCGCCGCGTCAGCTGCTGACGTGTCGACGACCGCCTTGGTGCCATCAGCCACCGTGGTCCTGCCTCCCCTTGTGTCGCCCCGGCTTGAGAGAGTCGCTGGAGCCCGCGGATTGGCCGTCCTGTGCTCCAGGACAATTGTGCCCACTCTTCTCCACCGGGTACGACCGCTGAAAGGTCCGCTCGGTTGCGTAGGGGTGGAGAGATGTGGTGCAGATCCGACACCGGGCCGCCACCTTGTGGGCCCGGGGGCGCCCGGTACGGGTGGCGGCACAGCATTCGGCCGGACGGGCGGAGGCGGTGGTCGCCCCGGTTGACGCCCGGTCAGGGCGCCCGCTCGTCCGGCCGGTTGACGCGGTGGTCAGCGGCCCAGTCGGCCTCGGACCATGCCCAGCATGGCGTTCATCTCCTCGATCCGCAGGCGCTTCGCGATGAACACAAACACCAGCATCTGGAGGCCGCCGCCCAGGACCACCGACAGCACGCTGCCCACCCAGCCGGCGAGCACCTGCTGGACCGCCAGGCTGACGCCGAGGCCGACCACCGCGGCCGGGACGCAGGCGGCGGCCAGCCGGCTGTAGGTCTTGCCGATCCGCTTGGTGTCCAGCCCGCCGATCTTCTTCTTCAGCTTCGGCACCGCGACCGTCACTCCGACGGCGTAGGCGAGGCCGTAGCCGAAGGCCATTCCGGTCACGGTCCACTGCGGGGGCAGCGCGACCCAGCAGATCAGCGAGAAGCCGGCCTGGCAGGCGGCCACCCAGACGGTGTTGGAGAACGGCGTCCGGGTGTCCTCGTAGGCGTAGAAGCCGCGCAGCATCACGTACTGGGCCGAGTACGGGATCAGCCCGAGCGCGAAGGCCGAGAGCATCAGACCGACGTTGGTCGCGTTGTCCAGGGCCGTGCTGCCGCCGCCGACCGCGTAGATCGAGCGGCCGATCGCCGGGCCGAGCGCCAGGAACAGGAAGGCCGCAGGGACGACCGCCACCGCGGTGGTGCGCAGTCCGTACGACAGGTCGTCCCGGACGGCGCCGGCGTCCTCGTCGGCCGCCGCCCGGGAGAGCCGGGGGAGCACCGCGCTCATGATCGAGACGGTGATGACGGCCTGCGGGAGCTGCCAGATCAGCAGGGCGTTGGAGAAGGCCGACAGGCCGACACCGCCGTGACCGCCCTGTTCGGCGGCGCTGCCGGCGGCGGTGGCCAGCTGGGTGATGACCAGGTAGCCGGCCTGGTTGGCGAGCACGAAGAAGAAGGTCCACTTGGCCAGCCGGGCCGCCTTGCCGAGGCCGTGGCCGCGCCAGTCGAAGCGCGGACGGAAGTGGAAGTCCGCGGCCCGCAGGTACGGGATCATCGCCAGCGACTGGACCACCAGGCCGAGCAAGGTGCCCAGGCCGAGCAGCCGGACGCCCTCCGGGGAGATGTTCTCCGGGGTGACCTGGGTGCCGTTGTAGCCGCCGTAGACCCAGATGTACGCGCCGAAGGTGAAGATCACCACGATGTTGTTGAGGACCGGGGTCCACATCATCGCGCCGAACCGGCCGCGGGCGTTCAGGATCTGGCCCATCACCACATGGACGCCCATGAAGAAGATGGTCGGCAGGCAGTACCGGGCCAGCGCCACCGTGGTGTCGGCGCGGGCCGGGTTCGACATCATCGGGTGCGAGATCAGCTGGACCAGCAGGGGCGCCCCGAGCACCGCAAGGAACACCACGCCGCCGAGCCCGACCATCACCAGGGTGAGCAGCCGGCTGGCGTAGGCGGTGCCGCCGTCCTCGTCGTTCTTCATGCTGCGCACCAACTGCGGCACGAAGACCGCGTTCAGCGCGCCGCCGCCGATCAGGATGTACAGCAGGGTCGGCAGGGTGTTCGCCGCGTTGTACGAGTCACCCATGACCGCGATGCCGATCGCACCGGCGATCACCATCGTCCGCAGGAAGCCGGTGCCCCGGGAGACCAGGGTGCCGGCCGCCATGATCGCGCTGGAGTTCAGCAGGCTGGCGACCTTGCCGCCACCCCCGCCGGAGGCCGGGGCCGGCTCGGCGGCCTGCTCCTGCGGCTGCGCGGCGTGCTCCTCGGCGAGGTCCGCCAGCGGCTCAACCGCCGGGGGCACCGCCACGGCGGCCACCTGCATGGTGGCCTCCTCCTCGAAGAGCGGCGGGTCGAACTCGATCGGCGGCACGAAGGGGCGCTGCCCGTCCGGGCCGCCGTACTGCGGCTGCCCCGGGTAGCCGCCCGTGGGCGGGAACGGAGCGGGGGCGGCCGGCGGGACCGGCGCGGCCGGGAACGGCGCGGCCGGGGGCACGGGCGCGGTCGGCTGGGCCGGGGCGGGCTGGGGCACCGGCGGCGGGCCCGCGGGCTCCGCCTGGTGGCCGCCGAACAGCGCGTCCACCCCGACGTACTCGGTGGTCTCGCTGTCCCAGGCCGAGTGCGCCGGGCCGGGCGCCCACTGCGGCTGGGGCTGCTCGGCGCCGCCCCACTGGCCGCCCGCCGGGGCCGGCGGCTGCTGCTGCGGCCAGGCGGTCTGCGCCGGGGTGTCCCAGCCGGGCTGCGTCGGCGGCACCGGGGGTGAGAACGGGGTCGGCGACGAGAACTGGGCCGGCGGCACCGGCGTCGGGTAGCCGCCGCCCTGCGGCGGCAGCTGCGGCGGCACGTCGTACGCGGTGACCGGCGGCTGCGGGGCCGCGGGCTGCCCGGCCCGCAGGCCGTACGGGTCCTGGTCGTCCTGCGGGGTCCCGTACGCGTCGCCCGCGTACGGGTCCTGGGCATAGGTGTCGGCCACGTACCAGTCGCCGGACGGCGACTCGGCGCCCGGCCGGCTCTCACCGCGGCCAGGCGGCCGCTCCTCGCTGCGCCCGGTCATGTCACCTCTTCGCTGTCGTGGGGGGAGGCCGGCCCGGCGTTACGGGGGGTCGGCGGTATCAAGGACCAACCTTCTCATCACTGGCGGTCCGATCCCGGCCATCCGGGCTGCTGGCGCGTGGTGTCTGCGCGGGACCGTCACCGGCGGAGTCGTCCGCCGGGCCCTCTTCCGGGCCCTCCTCCGGGGCCTCCGGCTCCGCTTCGGCGGCGTCCCCGGTGCCGTCCGTCGCGGGGCCGTCCCCGACCGGCTGGTCGCCGTCCTGGTGGGGCTGCCCGCCGCGGCGCTTGCGCTGGCGGACGAAGCGCAGTGCGGCCAGCAGCAGCAGGACGCCGGCGCCGGCGAAGACGTACAGCACCCCGTTGGTCACCGAGGTGACCTCGACCCGGAACGTCTTGGCCTCGCCGTACTTCTGCGGGTTGGGGCCGGTGGTGTACAGCTGGGCGGTCATGGTGACCGGGCCGTTGTTGCGCGCCTCGGCCGGGAAGCGCAGGGTGACGCTCTGCGAGGCCGGGATGACCAGGTCCTCCGCCTTGCCCACCCACACCCTGTTCTGCTGGTTCGAGCTGAGCACCAGCTTCAGGTTGGTGACCGTCTGGGTGAGGTCGTTCTTCACGCTGACCTGCAGCAGGCCGGTGTTCCCGGCCAGGGTGACCACCTTCTTGTCCGGCACCTTGACGGCGCCGGTGAGGTCGTCCAGGTACTTCTTGACACTGTCGCGGTAGGTGCTGCCGGCCGGGCCCTGGGGCCGCCACTCGGTGGAGAGCGAGCGGACCATGGCGGCGCTGAACGGGCCGCGCACCCGCTGCGGCAGGGTGAGCACCCGCATCAGGATGTCCAGCTTCTGCTGGATCTCGTCGGTGGTGCTCAGGTCGGCGGCCGACAGCTCGGTGGCCCGGGCCTGGGTCGGGTAGTCGGCGGGCGAGGGGACGGCGGTGTTGGCCTTCGGGTCCGGTGCGGACTGGGCGAGCGTGTCCAGCTTCACCGGGGTCAGCCACTTGTCGGTCGCCGTCTGCAGCGCGCCGGCCAGCA
Source organism: Kitasatospora sp. NPDC048296 (assembly GCF_043201815.1). Lineage (NCBI taxonomy): Bacteria > Bacillati > Actinomycetota > Actinomycetes > Kitasatosporales > Streptomycetaceae > Kitasatospora > Kitasatospora sp. NPDC048296. The sequence continues at coordinate 252,506 of NZ_JBICZB010000001.1, read as the reverse complement.
CCTTGGCGGTGGCGGCGGACAGCTCGCGCGGCGGCATGACCAGCAGTCCGCGCTGGTTCTGCGGCTGCTCGTGGGTGATCGTGTAGGTCTCGGCCAGGAAGCGCTGGGTCGCCTCGGTCTGGTCCTTGGGGCTGGTCAGGTCCTTCTGGAGGAGCGAGGAGACCGTGTCGTCGGCGACCAGGGCGTTCTGTCCGTTGCCGATCGGGCGCACCGCGGTCGGGGTGTAGTTCACCGAGTCCGGCTCCGGCATGCTCGCGCCGTTGACCAGCACCAGCCCGTCGCCGGCCTGCCGGGCGATGCCGGCGATCTGCTGGTCGAGGTAGCCCTGGTAGGGCCAGGCGACGTCCGAGCGGGTGTCCACGGACAGCCGGCCCTCGACGGTCAGCCGGCCGGCGGTGGCCGCCTTGTTCAGGGCGGTGCCCATCCCGGTCAGGTCGGCGCCGTTGTGCGCGATCGAGGCGAGGTCCGGGTCGGCGTACGGCAGCGCGACCACCTGGCTGCCCTGCTTGGCGACAGCCGCGCGCAGCTTGTCCAGCCAGGCCGTGGCGGCGGTCGAGCCGGTGCCCGGGACGGTGTTGTCGTCCCTGGCCGGCTTGCCCGGATCCGTGCCCGGCTTCTGCACCCGGTACTGCTTGTTGGTCATCGCGAACGCGGCGTCCAGCAGGTCCGGGTCGACCACCCAGGTCAGGCTGGACAGCTTGGAGCCGGTGTCCACCAGCTCGTACAGCCGGCCGCCCGGCGCGAACTCGGCGGCCAGGCTGTCGTCGCGCAGCACCGGGACGGTCTGCTCGTTGTCGGAGACGGTCTGCGCGGCCAGCACCGGGGCGTGCACCAGCGGCCAGAGCGTGGTGATCTTCGTCGGCTGGGCCTCGGTGCCGCCCTGGCTGTACGGCAGGAAGCTGCGGGCGATGCCCAGGGCCCGGTCGCGCGGGTTGTCGGCGGTCGCGCCCCAGGCGTCCACCGCGAGCTCGTAGACGCCGCTGTCGGACAGCCCGAGGTCGCTCACCGCGACGCTCAGGGTGTACGGCTGGCTCTGGCCCGGGTTCAGCTCCGGCAGGGCGTACTGCGGGCTGTCCAGCTCCACGCCGTCGGCGCTGCCGGGCGCGTTGCGGGTGGCCACCAGCTGCAGCTCGCTGCGCCGCTGCAGCGGCTTGCTGGAGGCCGGCCTGCGGATCGCCGCGTGGGCGCCCTTGAGCGCCGACTTGCCGGCGTTGGTGACGTGCCCGCTGATGCTCACGGTGCCGTTCGGGGCGGCGACCTGCGGGGCCACCGTCTCGATGGTCAGCGCCACCGGGTACTCCGCGGTGGTCGTGGCGTCGGCCGCCGGGCGGATGTCGCCGCCGGTCGGCAGCGCCACGGCCGGGGCGGCCGTGAACAGGGTCAGGGCGGCCGCGCAGGCGGCGGCGAAGCGGCGGGCGCGGTGGCCCCGGCTCCGTCCGTCGGTGGCGCGTTCCGCGGGACGTTCGGCGGGGCCCGCGGCCCGTCCAGGCTGTCGGTGCGCCCCCAGGCCCGAGTGCCGTGCCGGCTCACTCACTCGCTTCGCCCTCGCCGTTCTCGATCGATCGCTCGCTGCTGATGCTGATGCTGTCCGCCCGGCGCTGCCGCCGGACGTTCCCCGCTCGACGTTCTTCGCCTGACGCCGTTCGCCGCACTGCTGCCGCGGAGGGTTCCGTCGGCGGTGGCGGCACGCGACACCGCATCCCCGGTTCCGGTGCGCGAGACTCGTCCACCGGCATGGTAACGATCCAGCCAGGCGTGCAGTGTTGCGGGCTGTGGGGTGAGACGCCCAAAACGCGCGGGCGGTTGACCTGTCGGGGCACGTACCCTTGTGAGCCGTGTCCACTGCCAATGAGCCCAACGCGCGCACCGATCGTTCCAGCACCGCCGTCCAGGTCGTCCCAGGCCTGAGCGAGGCCCAGACCCTGGGGCTGCAAGAGCTGCTGCGGGTGTCGCCGGTCGCCGACGAGATCGCCCGCCGGTTCCAGGCGGCCGGTCACCGGCTTGCGCTGGTCGGCGGCTCGGTGCGGGACGCGCTGCTCGGCCGGCTCGGCAACGACCTGGACTTCACCACCGACGCCCGCCCGCAGCAGGTGCTCAAGCTGGTCAAGGGCTGGGCGGACGCGGTCTGGGACGTCGGCATCGCCTTCGGCACGGTCGGCGCCCGCAAGGACACCGCCGAGGGCTCCTTCCTGATCGAGATCACCACCTACCGCTCCGAGGCCTACGACCGCACCTCGCGCAAGCCCGAGGTGACCTACGGCGACACCATCGAGGAGGACCTGGTCCGCCGGGACTTCACGGTCAACGCGATGGCCGTCGACCTGCCCGGTCGCGGCTTCGTCGACCCGCACCACGGCCTGGACGACCTGGAGGCCCGGGTGCTGCGCACCCCCGCCACCCCCGAGGAGTCCTTCTCCGACGACCCGCTGCGGATGATGCGGGCCGCCCGCTTCGCCGCCCAGCTGGACTTCGACCCGGCGCCCGAGGTGGTCGCCGCGATGACGGAGATGGCCGAGCGGATCGCCATCGTCTCGGCCGAGCGGGTCCAGGCCGAGCTGAACAAGCTGCTGCTGGCCAAGTACCCGGTGAAGGGCCTGCGGCTGCTGGTCGACACCGGGCTGGCCGGGTACGTGCTGCCGGAGCTGCCCGCGCTGCGGCTGGAGCGTGACGAGCACCACCGGCACAAGGACGTCTACGAGCACTCGCTGACCGTCCTGGAGCAGGCCATCGCCCTGGAGCAGGACGGCCCGGACCTCGCCCTGCGGCTGGCCGCGCTGCTGCACGACATCGGCAAGCCGCGCACCCGCCGCTTCGAGCTGGACGGCCGGGTCTCCTTCCACCACCACGAGGTGGTCGGCGCCAAGATGACCCGCAAGCGGATGCGCGAGCTGAAGTACTCCAAGGAGCTCACCGAGGACGTCTCGCGCCTGGTCGAGCTGCACCTGCGCTTCCACGGCTACGGCGGCGGCGAGTGGACCGACTCCGCGGTGCGCCGTTACGTGACCGACGCCGGGCCGCTGCTGGAGCGACTGCACAAGCTGACCCGCTCGGACTGCACCACCCGCAACCGCAAGAAGGCCGCCGCGCTGTCGCGCACCTACGACGGCCTGGAACAGCGGATCTCCGAGCTGAAGGCGCAGGAGGAGCTGGACGCCGTCCGCCCGGCGCTGGACGGCAACCAGATCATGGAGCTGCTCGGCGTCAAGCCCGGTCCGCTGGTCGGCAAGGCGTACAAGCACATGCTCGAACTGCGGCTGGAGCACGGCCCGATGGAGCACGACGAGGCGGTCGCGGCGCTGCGGGCCTGGTGGGCCGAGCAGCAGGGCTGACGTCCGGTCACGACGCGAGGGGTGGTCCCGGCACTCGGCCGGGGCCACCCCTCGCGGTCGTACCGGCGCCGGTTACTTGAGCTGCTTGAGGCAGAGCACGTAGTCCAGGGCCGGGAGGCTGGGGTGCTTGCTGGTGTACCAGCTGTCCGCCTTCGGCTGCTTCCCGCAGACCTTCTGGTCGGAAGTGGCGAAGTACTTGTACACCACCTTGTACTGCGCCTTGGAGTCGGTGCAGGGCAGCACGCTGACCTTCGGGTGGCTGTCGGTGGTCTCGCTGGTGCCGTTCTCGTTGCGCAGGCAGTCGCCGATCTTGGCGTCGTCCGGGCCGTCCGTCGAGTCGGTCGGGGTGGGCGTGGTGACCGGCGGCAGGGTGATGCTCGGCAGCGGCGGCAGGGTGAAGGTCGGCGAGGGGAAGGGCGGCGGGCTGTAGGTGGGCATCGGCAGCGGCGACGGCGAGAAGGTGATCGGTGCCGGCGTCGGTCCCGGGTTCGCGTTGTTGTTGTCGTCCTTCGGGCCGAGCACGCCGGTGGCGGCCAGGATCACGGTGACGACCAGGGAGACCGGCAGCAGCAGCATCGCCATGTGCGGCCGCCGGCCCAGCGGGACACCCGGGTCGAGCTGCGGCCCGTGGGTGCCCGGCATCGGCGGCGGCAGCCGCTTGATCCGGCCGTTGGCGCCGAGGTTCAGCAGCAGCGTGATCGGTGCCAGGATCAGCGACGCCGGGCTCCACCAGCCCTGGACCAGGGTCCGGGCGGACATGTCGCGCACGGTGGCCGTCCCGCAGGTGCGGCAGAACGGACCGTGCATCCGCAGCATCCGGTAGGCCAGGACCAGGCCCTGGTGGCCGCGGACGGTGGCGCTCACCGCCGGGTAGCCGCCGCAGAAGCGGCAGGTCTGGCCGTCCATCGGGGCCGGCGGCGGGTATCCGTAGCCGTAGCCGGGCGGCTGGGCGTCGTACGGCGGCTCCGGCGGCGGGGCGCTCGGGTAGCCGTACCCGGGCGGGCCCGCGGTCGGCGGGGGCGGCGCGCCGTACGGGCTGCCGCCGGAGTACGGGTTGCCGTCGCCCGGCGGTGGGCCGAACGGCATCTGGGGCGGAGGCGGAACGGACAAGTGGTCCCCCCGGAGAAGGGTGGTGGTGGACGAGTTCAGGACTTCTTCACCGGCGGGTAGCCGGTGGTGCTGGGTGCGGTGGGGGCCAGCGAACCGAGGCAGAGCACGTACCGCTTGGTGTTCCAGCGGCGGCCGGTCTTGCCGTAGACGGCGCGGGTGGTTTGCGGCGTCTGCTGGCAGCGGTTCACGTCGGTGGTGCCGGTGAACTTCGCCAGCACCTTGTAATTCGCCTTGGAGTCACTGCACTTGACGATTTCGACATCGCTGTGGCCGCTCACCCGGACGCAGTCGCCGACCTTGGCGCTGCTGACGCTCGGGCCGACCACGAAGTAGGCCACGGCCAGCCCGGCGGCGCAGACGGCCCCAACGGCGATTCGCACTTTGGACCGGAGGCTGCGTTCGGCGGGGGACGCCGAGGGAGCGGGGGCGGGCTGTGGCTGCGGCTGCCCGTAGGGAGCCTGGGCGTACGGGTGCTGGGCGTAGGGCTGTTGCCCGTACGGGGTCTGGGCGTACGGTGCCTGCCCGTACGGGGGCTGGGTGTACGGCGCCTGCCCGTAGGCCGGCGGGGGCGGCCCGAAGCCGGCCGGGGCCGCCGGCGTGGGTGGTGGCGGCCCGTACGGGCCGGGCGGTGTGCTCATCAGTTCGTCCCCCGAGACCAAGCGCTGTCGCTCCGACAGGTCTACGTACCCTAGCGACTGGGTCGGACGCAATCCGTCCGGAGCCCACAAGGGGTTTCGGGACCAGGCGGTTTCCATTCCGGGACAGCGCGGTTTCGGACAACGCGGTTGCCGGGCGCGGTGGTTCGCCGCACCGGGGCCTTCGGCGGCGCGGTTTCAGGAGTGCCGGTCGCCGGGCAGCGGACCGGAGCGGCGCGCGGCCCGCAGGTAGAGCACCGCGGTGAACGCGTACACCGCCGCGACCCCGACGACCACCCCGACCGACCGGCCGGACAGCGGCAGCACCAGGGCGGTGACCATGGCGGCGGCCACGAAGGCGACGTTGAACAGCACGTCGTAGATGGCGAAGACCCGGCCGCGGTACTCGTCCTCGACCGACTCCTGGACCACGGTGTCGGCGCAGATCTTGGTTCCCTGGGTGACCACCCCGAGCAGCAGCGCGGCGATCAGGCAGGGCACCGGGGCGAAGAACAGGCCCAGCGCGGGGACGAAGACGACGGGGGCGAGCAGGCAGACCGTCATCCAGCCGGTCAGGCCCAGTCGCCGGGTGCACCAGGGGCTGACCACGGCGGCGACGAAGAATCCGGCGGCCGACAAGCCGACCGCCTGGCCGAGGGTGGCCAGCCCGGCCGCGCTGTCGGCCGGGTCGTTGAAGGTGTACCGGGCGAGCATCACCACGACCACGATCAGCACGCCGTAGCAGAACCGGGCCGCGGTGACGGCGGCCAGCGCGTGGACGGCGCTCCGGCAGTCCCGCCGCAGGTGGCGCAGGGCGGCGCCGAGTTCGACGGCGGCCCGCACCAGCGCCTGGCTGAGCGCCGGGTGGTCGCCGTGCTTCTCCGGGCCGAGCAGGTCGCGGTCCATCCGGCGGGCGGCCAGCGCGGCCGACAGGTAGAGCAGCGAGGCGACCGTGACCAGCGCGGCGTCCGCCCGCGGCCCGGGGGTCATCACCTGGTGCAGCAGGAAGCCGATCCCCCCGCCCGAGGCGGCGGCGACCGTCCCGAGGGTGGGGGACAGGGCGTTGGCGGTGACCAGGTGGTCCTGCTCCACCACCCGGGGCAGGGCCGCGGACAGGCCGGCCAGGATGAACCGGTTGAGCGCGGTGACCAGCAGCGCGGAGGCGAAGAACAACCAGGTCGGGGCCTGGACCAGGAGCAGTGCGCCGGTGCCCAGGCCCAGCCCGAAGCGGGCCAGGTTGCCGAAGTAGAGCACCTGGCGGCGGCGCCAGCGGTCCAGCAGCACCCCGGCGAACGGGCCGATCACCGAGAACGGCAGCAGCATCACGGCCAGCACCGAGGCGATGTCGGTGGGGGAGGACTGCTTCTCGGGGGAGAAGACCACGTAGGCGGCGAGCGAGACCTGGAAGACGCCGTCCGAGAGCTGGGAGAGCACCCGGGCGGTCAGCAGCCGTCGGAAGTCCCGACCGCGGAGCAGACCGAGGAGCGTGGCACGGTGCGCGGACTGGTGTGTGCTGCCGTTCTCGGTGATCGCCACCCGCCCAGGGTGCCATGGAACCGGGCACCGTTTCACGTGAAACATTGGCCGCGAAATGGTGAAGGGCCCACGATCCGGTGATCGTGGGCCCTTCCGGGGAGCTATGAGCGACGACGAGTCGTCGGCTCAGCGCTCAGTGCTCAGCGCTCGACCTCGCCGCGGATGAACTTCTCGACGTTCTCCTTGGCCTCGTCGTCGAAGTACTGGACCGGCGGGGACTTCATGAAGTACGAGGAGGCCGACAGGATCGGGCCGCCGATGCCGCGGTCCTTGGCGATCTTCGCGGCGCGCACGGCGTCGATGATGACACCGGCGGAGTTCGGGGAGTCCCAGACCTCGAGCTTGTACTCCAGGTTCAGCGGGACGTCACCGAACGCGCGACCCTCCAGGCGGACGTACGCCCACTTGCGGTCGTCCAGCCAGGCCACGTAGTCCGACGGACCGATGTGGACGTTCTTGGCGCCCAGCTCGCGGTCGCGGATCTGCGAGGTGACGGCCTGGGTCTTGGAGATCTTCTTGGACTCCAGGCGCTCGCGCTCGAGCATGTTCTTGAAGTCCATGTTGCCGCCGACGTTCAGCTGCATGGTGCGCTCGAGGATGACACCGCGGTCCTCGAACAGCTTGGCCATCACGCGGTGCGTGATGGTGGCGCCGACCTGGGACTTGATGTCGTCACCGACGATCGGCACGCCGGCCTCGGTGAACTTGTCCGCCCACTCCTTGGTGCCCGCGATGAACACCGGCAGGGCGTTCACGAAGGCGACCTTGGCGTCGATGGCGCACTGGGCGTAGAACTTGGCCGCCTGCTCGGAACCGACGGGCAGGTAGCAGACCAGGACGTCGACCTGCTTGTCCTTGAGGACCTGGACGACGTCGACCGGGGCCTCGTCCGACTCCTCGATGGTCTCCAGGTAGTACTTGCCCAGGCCGTCGAGGGTGTGGCCGCGCTGGACGGTCACGCCGGTCGGCGGCACGTCGCAGATCTTGATGGTGTTGTTCTCGCTGTTGCCGATGGCGTCGGCCAGGTCGAAGCCGACCTTCTTGGCGTCGACGTCGAACGCGGCGACGAACTCCACGTCACGGACGTGGTAGTCACCGAACTGGACGTGCATCAGCCCGGGGACCTTGCCGGCCGGGTCGGCGTCCTTGTAGTACTCGACACCCTGCACCAGCGAGGCGGCGCAGTTGCCCACGCCGACGATGGCTACGCGAACCGAACCCATTTCCGGTTGCTCCCTGTGATCTCATGAGTACCGCCGAAATCGGCGGTACTCGTCCTGCTTCTTCGATGACTGCTTGTCCGGGCGCGAGGCGCCCTCTCCTGCCGCGTGGCACAGGGCTGACGCGGTGTCAGCGCTCCTGGGCGGAGCGCCCCGGGCGGTCGTACGGTGGCCCGGACGGGTCCGGGGACCCGGTCTCCTGGCCACGGCCGTCCGAAGTCTGGTGGGGTCCGGCGGCGGTGCCGCCGGTGGCGGGCCCGGTCCGGCCGGTGCGGTTGGCCCGCTCGGTCTCGATCAGCTCGTTGAGCCACCGGACCTCGCGTTCCACCGACTCCAGTCCGTGCCGCTGGAGTTCGACGGTGTAGTCGTCGAACCGTTCGCGGGCCCGGGCCAGCGAGCTGCGCATCCGCTCCAGACGCTCCTCCAGCCGGCTCCGGCGACCTTCCAGGACGCGCATCCGGACCGCCCGGTCGGTCTGGCCGAAGAACGCGAAGTGGACGCCGAACCGCTCGTCCTCCCACGCGTCGGGGCCGGAGTCGGCGAGCAGCTCCTCGAAGCGCTGCTTGCCCTCGGGGGAGAGCCGGTAGACGATCTTCGACCGCTTGCCGTTGAGCGCGGTGGCCGGGACGTACTCGACGTCCGGGTTGTCCTCGACCAGGAAACCCTGGGCGACCAGGCTCTTCAGGCACGGGTAGAGCGTTCCGTAGGAGAGTGCCCGCAGCGCTCCGAGCAGGATGTTGAGCCGCTTGCGCAGTTCGTAGCCGTGCATCGGGGCGTCATGGAGCAGGCCGAGAACGGCGAACTCCAGCACTCCTGAGCGCCTGCCCACTGCCGTCGTTCTCCTCCCTCTCGACCTTCGTCCCGGCCGCTGCATCTGGCGGTATACCGCTTCGATGTATCGGCTCGATATATCGAGAACAGTAAACCCGGCCCTCGGAACGGGCAAGGGGGGCACGCGTGAATGTGATCACAAGCCGACGCGCGGGTGGGGTTGGCAACGGGCGTGTAATGATCTGTCGCCGTTTTGCGGTAATTGACGGCTGATGCCCGATTAGTTGCCATTTCGTGCTGCGTACGCTGTCGCGTGTGCACGAGGACCAACCTCCGGGGTTAGGGCGGTCCGGGCATCGGACGTGAACCCTGCCTTCAGGCTGGACAGGCCTGGCGAGGAGTGGCTGGAACATGAGCGAGCGACGGCGAAGGACGCCCAACCCGGGCGGTGACGGGCAGCAGCCCCCGGGAGGCGGTGGCCGTCGGGGTGGACCCGGTCCCGACGAGCTGAGCTCGGAAGGGCTCGGCCGTCGACGCCCGCCCGGCGTCCGGGAGACTGCTCAGCAGCCCCGGATGGGCCGTGCCGAGATGCGCAAGGCCGCGCAGAAGAAGGGCAAGGGGGGCGGCCGACGGGATGCCGCGGCCGCTTCCGCCGCCGCGGCCGCCGGCCCCGGCAAGAAGCGCTTCATCGACTACCCCCGGTGGGGCAAGACCGGCGTCCGGCGCTGGCTGCCGTCCTGGAAGCAGTGGCTGAGCGCCTTCCTGCTCTTCTTCGCCACCGGCGTCGGCATCGTGTTCTACCTCTACCAGACCACGACGGTCCCGCAGCTCAAGGACCTGGTGAAGGAACAGAACACGATCTACTACTGGGCCGACGGCAGTGAGATGACCCGCAAGGGCGACACCAACCGCCAGATCGTCGAGCTCAGCGACATCAGCCCCAACCTGCAGAACGCCGTCATCTCGGCGGAGAACGAGACCTTCCGCACCGACAGCGGCATCGACCCCAAGGGCATGCTGCGCGCCGTCTACAACATGGCGAAGGGCGGGGAGACCCAGGGCGCCTCGACGATCACCCAGCAGTACGTCAAGAACGCCTACCTGAGCCAGGAGCAGACCCTCAGCCGCAAGCTGAAGGAGTTCTTCATCACGCTGAAGATCAATCAGCAGACGAGCAAGGACGAGATCCTCAAGGGCTACCTCAACACCAGCTGGTTCGGCCGCAACGCCAACGGCGCGCAGGCCGCCGCCCAGGCGTACTACGGCGTCAACGCCAAGGACCTGAACCTCTGCCAGAGCGCCATGCTGGCCGGACTGCTGAAGGGCGCGAACTACTACGACCCCTCCAAGTCGCCGGCCAACCACGACCGCGCCGTGGAGCGCTGGAAGTGGATCCTGGACCGGATGGTGATCACCCACAACACCACCCCGGAGGAGCGTGCCAAGTGCACCACGTTCCCCGAGCCGATCCAGCAGAAGCCCAGCTCCAACATGAACGGTGAGGTCAGCTACCTGGTCGACACCGTCAACCAGTACGTGATGTCCACCGACAAGTCGATCACCCAGCAGATGATCGACAAGGGCGGCCTGAAGATCTACACCACCTTCGAGAAGGACAAGGTCGACGCCCTGAAGAAGGCGGTCGACGACGTCAAGGCGGAGAACCTCAACCCGCAGAAGCGCCCCGACAACGACACCTTCATCCAGTTCGGCTCGGCCAGCATCCGCCCCGGCGACGGTGCGATCGTCGCCCTCTACGGCGGTGACGGCGTGGAGAACGGCCACTTCGACAACAACGCCAACGCGACGGGCGTCCAGGTCGGTTCGACCTTCAAGCCCTTCGTGCTGGCCACCGCGATGCAGGTCGGCGTGCAGACCGCGAAGGGCGACGACGGCAAGCCGAAGCGGATCAACGCGGACAGCCGCTACCTCTCCGACGACCTGTCCGAGATCCGCAAGCCGGACGGCTCGCTGGTGATCGGCGACGACGGCAAGCCGTACCGGCAGAAGAACGAGGACGCCGGCAAGCGCGGCTACGTCTCGCTGCGCCAGGCCATGCAGTTCTCGTACAACGTGCCCTTCGTCCAGCTGAACCAGGACGTCGGCGGCCAGAACGTGGCCGACATCGCGGTGCAGATGGGCATCAAGAAGGACAGCCTGGCCGACCCGAAGACCCCGACCTTCCCGCTCGGCACCTCCACCATCAGCCCGATCCGGATGGCCACCGCCTACGGCACCCTCGCGGCCAGCGGCAAGGAGGCCGAGCCCTACTCGGCCACCAAGGTCGAGGTGGACGGCAAGGAGCGCCCGGGCTTCGGCAAGAAGGACACCAAGGTCGCCCTGGAGCCGGCCGTCGCCGACAACGTCACCGACGTGCTGGTGAACGTGGCGAAGAACGGTACCGGTACCAAGACCAACACGCTGGGCCGCCCGGTGGCCGGCAAGACCGGTACCACCGACCAGAACAAGTCGGCCTGGTGGGTCGGCTACACCCCGCAGCTGGTGACCAGCGTCGCGATGTGGCGCGAGGACCCGAACAAGCACGACCGGCTCTCGCTGAACGGCACCGGCGGCAAGGAGTCCATCCACGGTGGTGACATCCCGACGGACGTCTTCACCCGGTACATGAAGGCCGCGCTGGCCAACGAGAAGAAGATGGACTTCCCGAACCCGCAGCCGGTCGGCACCGAGGTGGACTCCTCCGGTGCGCCGTCCACGGCCACGGCCACGCCGACCCAGACCCCGACCCAGACCGCGACCGAGACCCCGTCGGCCCAGGCACAGCCGACCCAGGCTCAGCCGACCCAGGCGCCGCCGCCGCAGCCCACCCAGGGCGGGGGCTGCGTGCCGGGTGTGGACTGCCAGCCGACCCAGGCCCCGCCCCACCCGCCGAAGACGCCGACGCCCACCTGCGGCCTGTTGGGCTGCACGACACCGACGCCGACCGACACCAACCCGCCGGGTGGCGGCGGCGGTGGCAGCAGTGGCGGCGGCAAGCCGGGCGGGGGCGGCAAGCCGACTCCGAGCAGTACGGCCACGCCGTAGGGCACGGCCGGTCGGTGAGACGCTGAAACGGCGGTGGCGGTCCTCCTCGGGGGGCCGCCACCGCCGTTTCGTCATCTTTCGCCGCCCGCGCCCCCTGCGTACCACCCGTACCGCCGGGGCCACCGCGGGGTCCTCCTCGTCCCGGCGCATCCGGTGCGGCAGGATGTCCGGCATGACGTCGAGCGATCGTGACGAAACCGCGGGCCCGCACGGGCCCGGCGCCGCCGCAGGGCCCACCCCGGCAGCCGTCGCCACGGCCGCGCCGCCGGCCAACACCGTGGTCGTCCCGGCCGACGAGGACCGGGTGGCGGCGGCCGGCAGCGAGGTGTTCGGCGGCCCGCCCGGCCGCCGGGCGCTGCTCGGCGTCTCCTGGTGGATCCCGGCGCGCTTCCTGGCGCTGGTGGTGATCGTGGTCTCGGCGCTCGGCATGGTGCACAACCTGCCCTGCTACCAGCAGGCCTGGTTCCAGCCGGGGTCGCCGCAGTACATCCACGCCTGTTACAGCGACATCCCGCACCTGTTCTCCGGGCGCGGCTTCGCGGCCGGGCTGCATCCGTACGTGGACCGCATCCCGGGCAGCTCGGGGGACCTCCAGTACCTCGAGTACCCGGTGCTGACCGGTCTGTTCATGCAGGTCGCGGCCTGGCTGACGCCCGGCGGCGGCGACCAGCAGAGCCAGGAGCAGTGGTTCTGGGCGATCAACGCCGGGATGCTGATGGCCTGCGCGGTGGTCGCCGTGGTGGCGCTCTCGCGCACCCACCGCCGCCGCCCCTGGGACGCCCTGCTGTTCGGGCTCTCGCCCGTCCTGCTGCTGAACGGCACGGTCAACTGGGACCTGCTCGCGGTCGCCCTGGCCGCCGTGGCGATGGCCTGGTGGGCGCGCTCCCGGCCGGGCTGGGCCGGGGTGTTCATCGGACTGGCGACCGCCGCCAAGCTCTACCCGCTGCTGCTGATCGGCCCGCTGCTGGTGCTCTGCTGGCGGGCCGGGAAGTGGCGCGAGTTCCGGGTGATGCTGGGCGGTGCGGTGGGCGCCTGGTTGGTGGTCAACCTGCCGATCATGCTGGCCAACTGGCAGGGCTGGTCGACCTTCTACGTCTTCAGCAAGCACCGCGGCGAGGACTACGGCTCGTTCTGGCTGATCCTGATGCAGAACCGCGGCGTCGGGCTGGCCGATCTCGACCTCTACATCGGGGTGCTGATGGTGCTGGGCTGCGCGGCCATAGCGTGGCTGGGCCTCTCTGCGCCCCGCCGGCCGCGCCTCGCGCAGCTGGCCTTCCTGGTGGTCGCGCTGTTCGTGCTGGTCAACAAGGTGTACTCGCCGCAGTACGCGCTCTGGCTGCTGCCGCTCGCGGCGCTGGCCCGGCCGCGCTGGCGGGACATCCTGATCTGGCAGGCCTGCGAGGTGCTGTACACCCTGGGGATCTGGTCCCACCTGGGCTTCGTGACCGGGCCCAAGCAGCACGGGATCGGCGAGCCCTGGTACCACTTCGCGATCGTGCTGCACCTGCTCGGCACGCTCTACCTGGTCGTGCTGGTGGTCCGCGACGCCCTGCACGCGGACCGCGACCCGGTCCGCTGGGACGGCAGCGACGACCCCTCCGGCGGGGTGCTCGACCGTGCCCCGGACGTGTTCGTGCTGGGCACCGCCCGGCGGCTGCACGAGGAGGAGAGCTACGCCGCCTACGCGCCGGCCGGCTCCGAACAGTGGCTCAAGGAGCCCGAACTGCCGAAGCCGGCCGAGAAGCGGTAAGGCCGCGAGCGAGCCGTAACGCCGCGAGCGAGCCGAAGGGCCGCGCCGGTGCCGAAAGGGAGAAGCGACCAGCGAGGCACGAGCGCCGGAGCGCCGACCGTCGGCACCGGGCCGGAGCGGCCCGGAGGTGAGCCGAGCGCCGATGAGGGGGTAGCGCCGACCGTCGGCACCGGGCCGGAGCGGCCCGGAGGTGAGTCGAGCCCCCCAAAAAAGGGGCGTCGCTCAGCGGTCCACCACGCGGTCGAAGTGCGTGGTGGTGTGCCGGACCTGGAGGCCCAGCTCCTCGCCGATCGCGGGGGGCACGGTCTCCCCGTCCAGGAACAGCAGCGAGACCTGCATGTGCGGCGGCTCGGCGAACCAGAGCTGCTTGCCGGCCCAGTGGAACGGCGACTTGGTCTTGTTGACGGTCGCCAGACCGGCCCGGGCGATGCCCTTGGCGCGCGCACCCATGCTCGCCACGTACTTGGGCGCCTCCAGGCCGATGCCGTGCGCGGTGCCGCCGGCGACCACCAGGATGTGGCCGTCGGAGGGCGCCGGGTGCTGGCGGTAGCCGTAGCGGTCGCCCTTCTTCAGCGGGGTGACGTCCAGCACCGTGGCCCGGACCTCCAGCGCGGCGTGGTCGCCCAGCCAGAGCCGGGTGCCGATCCGGGCCCGGAAGACGGTGCCCGGGTAGCGCTGGGTCAGCTGGTCCATGCCGGTCGCGCCGAGGTGGCTGACGAAGACGGTGTGCACCGGGATGCCGGCCGCCTTGGCGGTGTCCACCCAGTACGCGACCTCCTCGATCGGGCTGGAGCCGTCCGGCCGGTCCATCGGCAGGTGCAGCGCCAGGCCCTCGAAGGAGACCCCGTCCAGCTCGCCGGCCACCGTCTGCAGGTCGGCCGCGCTCACGCCGTGCCGGCGCATGGTGGTCATGCACTCCAGCACCACTCGGGCGCCGTGCAGCGCCCGCAGCGCGTCCACGCTGGCCACCGTCCGGATCACCCGGGCGTGCGGCAGCGGGAGCACCTCCTCGCCGATCCGGTACGGGGTGAGCACCAGCAGCTCGCCGCCGTACCACTCGGCGGCGTCGGCCGCCTCGTAGGCGGTGCCGACGGCCAGCACCCCGGTGCCGAGCTGCATCGCCTCCTCGGCCAGCCGGTGGTTGCCCAGGCCGTAGCCGTTCCCCTTGGCGACCGGCACCAGGCCGGGGAACTCGGCCAGCACGGACCGCTGGTGGGTCCGCCAGCGTTCGGTGTCGAGGTAGAGCGACAGCGTCATCGGGGCAGCCTCCTCAGCGGCGGGACATGTAGAGGTCGAGGGCCTTGTGCAGCAGCTTGTTCAGCGGGAAGTCCCACTCGCCGAGGTACTCCGCCGCCTGGCCGCCGGTGCCGACCTTGAACTGGATCAGACCGAACAGGTGGTCGTTCTCGTCCAGGGTGTCACTGATTCCGCGCAGGTCGTACACGCCGCCGCCGAGGGCGTAGGCGTCGCGCATCATCCGCCACTGGATCGCGTTGGACGGCTTGACCTCGCGCTTGTGGTTGGCCGAGGCGCCGTAGGAGTACCAGACGTGCTCGCCGACCACCAGCATCGTGGTCGAGGCCAGCGGCTCGCCCTCGTGGTAGGCGATGTAGAGCCGCATCCGGTTCGGGTCCTCGGCGTTGAGGGCGTTCCACATCCGCTGGAAGTAGGACAGCGGGCGCGGGGTGAACTTGTCGCGCTCGGCGGTCACCAGGTAGAGCTGGTGGAAGATCGGCAGCTCGTCGTAGCCGCCCTGGACCACCTCGACGCCGCTCTTCTCGGCCTTCTTGATGTTGCGACGCCAGAGCTGGTTGAAGCCCTTCTGGATGTCGTCCAGCGAGCGGTTGGCCAGCGGCACCTGGTACACGTAGCGCGGCTGGACGTCACCGAAGCCGGCGCCGCCGTCCTCGCCCTGCAGCCAGCCGGCCTTGCGCAGTCGGTCGGCCACCTCGAAGGCGCGCGGCTCGTACCAGTCGGCCTCGATGTCGCGCAGGCGCTTGGCCTGCTTGCCGGCGATGGCCTCCTTGATGGTGGGGGCGTTCCAGCGGCGGATGACCACCGGCGGGCCCATCTTCACCGAGAACGCGCCCTGCGACTTCAGGTGCGCCAGCATCGGGGAGAGCCAGCGGTCGAGGTCGCGGTCGAACCAGTCGATGACCGGGCCCTCGGGCAGGTAGGCGAGGTAGCGCTTGACCTTGGGCAGCTGGCGGTAGAGCACCAGGCCGGCACCGACCAGCTGGTTGTGCTCGTCGAACCAGCCGATCGACTCGGAGCGCCACTCGGCCTTCACGTCACCCCAGGCCGGCACCTGCATGTGGCTGGCCGAGGCGCGGCTCCTGATGAAGGCGAGGTGCTCCTCGCGGGTGATCGTCCTCAGGCGAAGGCTCATTGCTCGGTGCTCCTCGTCGGTCGGGCTGCGGTGGCCCCAGGTTCTCGGGGTGACCCTATCGTCCGGGGTCCGGGGGCCCGCCGCTGCGGGCACGACGGCGCCCCCGTCGCGTACCTGTCTTCTTGCAGATACGCGACGGGGGCGCCGAGGGTTCCGTGGGCCCGCCGGCTCAGCCCACCAGACCGCCGCGGGCGATGCCGAGGTAGAAGCCGATCGCGGAGGCGCCGAGCGTGATCATCAGGACGAAGCGCTCGGCGGTGGTGACCGAGACGTACATGCCCCAGAGCCCCGTGACGATCCCGGCCAGGCCGGTCCACGAGGTCAGCACGTGCAGGTTGTGGAAGAACGAGGTGGTGAAGGCGATCACGCCCAGCACGGCGGTCAGTGCCACCAGGGTGTTCTCGCGGGGGTGCGGGTGGCCGTCGGTGTTCAGCGTGAGCGCGGGCATGCGGTGGACGGACTGGGCCATGAGTCCCACCTCCTGGCGTGGAGACGAACGGGCAGGAATCCCGTTCCGTCCAGATTGCGGCGGTTGGGTCGCTCTCACAACCCCTATGCGTTTTGTTCGGCCGTCCGGGTGCAGGTAGGCTGTGCCGTCTGCACTGGTGTAGTTGTGCCCCCTTCTGCCCTCTTCCGGGCGACATCCTCTTTCGGGTGAGCGGGGGCCGACTGTCGGACCCGGCCGCTACGGTGGGCCGGAGTCGTCACTGCTCCGGTGCCGACGCTACGCACAACCCTCCTGCCACGGAGAGACCGTGGCCGCTGAGTCCAAAGGAGGTGGGTTACTCATGCGTCACTACGAGGTGATGGTCATCCTCGACCCCTCGGTCGAGGAGCGCGCTGTCTCCCCCCTGATCGAGAACTTCCTCACTGTCGTCCGCAACAGCGGCGGCAAGGTGGAGAAGGTCGACACCTGGGGTCGTCGCCGTCTGGCTTACGAGATCAACAAGCAGTCCGAGGGCATCTACTCGGTCATCGACCTGAAGGCCACGCCTGAGGTCGTCAAGGAGCTCGACCGCCAGATGGGCCTGAGCGAGTCGGTTCTGCGGACCAAGGTCCTGCGCCCGGACAACCACTGAGCCACTTCTGAGGCCTTCGGGTCTCGGGTAGCTCGCGTCCGCTGTTTCACGTGAAACAGCGGTGAACGGACATCTTCCCGAGAGGTCATCACCACCATGGCAGGCGAGACCGTCATCACCCTCGTCGGCAATCTCGTCGACGACCCCGAGCTGCGTTTCACCCCGTCGGGTGCGGCGGTCGCGAAGTTCCGCATCGCGTCCACCCCCCGCACCTTCGACCGTCAGACGAACGAGTGGAAGGACGGCGAGAGCCTCTTCCTCACGTGCAACGTCTGGCGTCAGCCGGCGGAGAACGTGGCCGAGTCGCTGCAGCGCGGCATGCGCGTCATCGTGCAGGGCCGACTGCGCCAGCGGTCTTACGAGACCAAGGAAGGCGAGAAGCGGACGGTCTTCGAGGTCGAGGTCGACGAGGTCGGCCCGAGCCTGCGCTCGGCGACCGCGAAGGTCACCCGGGCCAACCGGTCCGGTGGCCCCGGTGGTCCCGGTGGCGGCTTCGGCGGCCAGCAGGGTGGCGGCCAGGGCGGTTGGGGCGGCGGTGGCGGCCAGCAGGGCGGCGGCGGCTGGGGTGGAAACTCCGGCGGCGGCCAGTCCGGCCCCTCCGACGACCCGTGGGCGTCCAGCGCCCCGTCCGGCGGCAACCAGGGCGGCGGCTGGGGCGCCCCGTCCGGTGGCGGCTTCTCGGAAGAGCCCCCGTTCTAAGAGCTGACAGATTTCGTGCGGCCCGGCCGTCGGCGTCCCCGGACGCCCGTCGGGTCGTGAACCCCAAATGGAGCACACCATGGCGAAGCCGCCTGCTCGCAAGCCTAAGAAGAAGGTTTGCGCCTTCTGCAAGGACAAGGTCAACTACGTTGACTACAAGGACACGAACCTGCTGCGGAAGTACATCTCCGACCGCGGCAAGATCCGTGCCCGCCGGGTCACCGGCAACTGCACCCAGCACCAGCGTGACGTCGCCACGGCCGTGAAGAACAGCCGTGAGATGGCGCTGCTGCCCTACACCAGCACCGCGCGCTAAGAGAGGGTGACCGAGTAATGAAGATCATCCTCACGCACGAGGTGCCGGGTCTCGGCTCCGCCGGCGAGGTCGTCGAGGTCAAGGACGGCTACGGCCGCAACTACCTGGTCCCGCGTGGCTACGCCATCCGCTGGACCAAGGGCGGTCAGAAGGACGTCGACGCCATCCGTCGCGCCCGCAAGATCCACGAGATCCAGACCCTTGAGGCCGCCAACGAGGTCAAGGGCAAGCTCGAGGGCGTCCAGGTCAAGCTGGCCGTTCGCTCGGGTGACGCCGGCCGTCTGTTCGGTTCGGTGACCCAGTCCGACGTCGTCGAGGCCATCAAGGCCGCCGGCGGCCCGGCTGTGGACAAGCGCGCCGTCGCGATCGCCTCGCCGATCAAGACCGTGGGCACCCACAAGGTCTCGGTCAAGCTGCACTCGGACGTCGTGGCCAACCTCGACGTCGCCGTCGTGGCTGCCTGAGTTCCGTAGCAGTGGCCTGAGGGCCGGACTCCCCCCCGGGGAGTCCGGCCCTCGGTCGTTTTCGAGGGGGCGGGCGCTAACCCCGGACGGCGCCGGTGACCAGCCAGCCGCCGCCGCGGGCGCGGGCCGCCAGGAAGACCGCGCGGACCAGCATGAACAGGTTCATCGCCCACCAGAGCCCGGCCAGCCCGGTGCCGGTGGCCGGAACCGCGGCCGCTGCCGGGGCGAAGACCGCCAGCGTCGCGAGCGCCGCCCAGGCCAGGTACGGGCCGTCGCCGGCGCCCATCAGCACGCCGTCCAGCACGAAGACCAGGCCGGCCACCGGCTGGCTGAGCGCGAGCAGCAGCAGGACGGTGTCCAGCTGTGCCTGCACCGACGGATCGGGCGTGAACAGTGGGACGTACAGCGGGCGGGCGAGCACCACCAGCAGGCCGAGCACCACCCCGGAGCCGACACCCCACCGGACCATCCGCCGGGTGGCGGCCTTGGCGCCCGAGACGTCCGAGGCGCCGAGGTAGCGGCCGATGATGGCCTGCCCGGCGATCGCGATGGCGTCCAGCGCGAAGGCCAGGAAGCTGAACAGCGTCATGGTGATCTGGTGCGCGGCCACCTGGTCGTCGCCGAGCCGGGCGGCCACCGCGGTGGCGATCATCAGCACCCCGCGCAGACTGACGGTCCGGACCAGCAGCGGACCGCCCGCCCTGGCACTGGCCCGGATGCCCGTCGCGTCGGGCCGCAGCGAGGCCCGCTCGCGGCGGGCGCCGCGCACCACCACGGTCAGGTAGACGGCGGCCATCCCGGTCTGCGCGAGCACGGTGCCCCAGGCCGAGCCGGCCACCCCGAGCCCGGCGCCGTACACCAGGCCGACGTTCAGGCCGAGGTTGGCGGTGAAGCCCGCGATCGCCACCAGCAGCGGTGTGCGGGTGTCCTGGAGCCCGCGCAGCACACCGGTGGCGGCCATCACCAGCAGCATCGCCGGGATGCCCAGGGAACTGATCCGCAGGTACGTCACCGCGTACGGCGCGGCGGTCGGTGAGGCGCCCAGGAGGTCGGCCACCCAGGGGGCCAGCAGCAGGGTGAGCAGGACCACCGGGACGGCCAGCCCGAGGGCGAGCCAGAGGCCGTCGACGCCCTGCTGGACGGCGCCCCGGCGGTCCCCGGCGCCGATCCGGCGGGCCACCGCGGCGGTGGTGGCGTAGGCGAGGAAGACGAACACGCCGGTCGCGGTGGTGAGCGCGGCGGAGGCGACGCCGACCCCGGCGAGCTGGGGGGTGCCGAGGTGGCCGACGATCGCCGAGTCGGCCATCAGGAACAGTGGCTCGGCGACCAGCGCGCCGAAGGCCGGGATCGCCAGGGCGAGGATCTCGCGGTCGTGTCGGCGTATGGAGGGCTCGGTGGGGGCGGCGGTCATGGGCTCCAGGGTACTCATCCACAGGTAATGACTGCTAGCCGATTGCAGTCATTACTCGATACCTTGAGCGACGAGCTCCGTCCGCTGTGCGCCCACAGCCGTTCGGAGGTGTGTGAAGAATTTCTCATGCACAGGCCCGGCAAGAGGTAATCGCAGGTCAGCCGGTTGACGGTGGATCGATCGTCCGGTTATCCACAGGAGCTTCCACAGGGGTGTCCACAGCTTTGCGGCAGTTCTCCACAGCCCAGGGCCACTCGTCCACACCCCCTGTGGATAACCGCCTTGGCGCAAGGGCTCCCGGCGCCTTAGCGTGGGCTCTCCGCCCGACACTCCCACCCGCCTCGGCGTCCGATTTGTCGGTGCCGTGGCGTACAAAGAGGAGCGGATCCGCTCCACCCAGCCACCGGCAAGGCCCGCTCCAACTCGCACCACTCGCTGATCGGGGAACACGCGTGACCGGCCCCCAGTACGACGACCACG
This sequence comes from Kitasatospora sp. NPDC048296, assembly GCF_043201815.1. Taxonomy (NCBI): domain Bacteria; kingdom Bacillati; phylum Actinomycetota; class Actinomycetes; order Kitasatosporales; family Streptomycetaceae; genus Kitasatospora; species Kitasatospora sp. NPDC048296. The sequence continues at coordinate 232,272 of NZ_JBICZB010000001.1, read as the reverse complement.
ACGCCCCGCCGCCGGAGGAGGACTGGCAGACCGCCGAGGATCCCTTCCCGGTCGGCGCCTTCGACGACGCCCCCTTCCCGGACGGGCCCGGCGACCGGCTCCCGGTCTCCCGCAACCGCGGCGGTCAGGGTGGCCAGGGTGGCGGCCGGGGCGAGGGTTTCCGCAAGGGCGGTGGCTTCAAGAAGGGTGACCGCCGGGACGACCGCGACCGCCGCGAGGACGAGGGCCAGGGCGGCGTCGACGGCTTCGAGCGCGTTCCCCCGCAGGACCTCGCCGCCGAGCAGTCCGTCCTGGGCGGCATGCTGCTGTCCAAGGACGCCATCGCCGACGTCGTCGAGGTGCTCAAGCCGGCCGACTACTACCGGCCCGCGCACGAGATGGTCCACGGCGCGATCCTCGACCTCTACGCCCGCGGCGAGCCGGCCGACCCGATCACCGTGGCCGGCGAGCTGACCAAGCGCGGCGAGCTGCAGCGCGTCGGCGGCGCCTCCTACCTGCACACCCTGGTCAACTCCGTCCCGACCGCGGCCAACGCCGAGTACTACGCCCAGATCGTCCACGAGCGGGCCGTGCTGCGCCGTCTGGTCGAGGCCGGTACCCGGATCGCCGGCATGGGCTACGCGGCCGAGGGCGACGTGGACGAGATCGTCAACGCCGCCCAGGCGGAGATCTACGCCGTCACCGAGCAGCGCACCAACGAGGACTACGCGCCGCTGGCCGACATCATGGAGGGCGCCCTCGACGAGATCGAGGCGATCGGCTCCCGGCAGGGCCAGATGTCCGGCGTGCCCACCGGCTTCGCCGACTTCGACCAGCTCACCAACGGCCTGCACCCCGGTCAGATGATCGTCATCGCGGCCCGTCCCGCCATGGGTAAGTCCACCCTCGCGCTGGACTTCGCCCGCGCCTGCTCGATCCACCACAAGCTGCCGAGCGTGATCTTCTCGCTCGAAATGGGCCGCAACGAGATCGCCATGCGTCTGCTCTCCGCCGAGGCCCGGGTCGCGCTGCACCACATGCGCTCCGGGAACATGACGGACGACGACTGGACCCGGGTCGCCCGCCGGATGCCCGACGTCAGCGAGGCGCCGCTGTTCATCGACGACTCGCCGAACCTGTCGATGATGGAGATCCGCGCCAAGTGCCGCCGGCTCAAGCAGCGCAACGACATCAAGCTGATCGTGATCGACTACCTCCAGCTGATGCAGTCCGGCGGCTCCCGCCGGGCCGAGAACCGCCAGCAGGAGGTCTCGGACATGTCCCGTAACCTCAAGCTGCTGGCCAAGGAGCTGGAAGTCCCGGTCATCGCGCTCTCGCAGCTGAACCGTGGTCCCGAGCAGCGCACCGACAAGCGGCCGATGGTCTCGGACCTGCGTGAGTCCGGCTCCATCGAGCAGGACGCCGACATGGTCATCCTGCTGCACCGCGAGGACGCGTACGAGAAGGAGTCCCCGCGCGCGGGCGAGGCCGACCTGATCGTCGCCAAGCACCGTAACGGTCCGACCGCCACCATCACCGTGGCCTTCCAGGGCCACTACTCGCGCTTCGTCGACATGACCCGGGACTGAGCCCGTCGGTTGTAGGGTCTCAAATATCGTGTCGGAATCTCGCGGTCGGTGTCGGATCGAAGTCGGATCCGACACCGAGCTGAGATTCGCAGGTCGCTGCCGTACCTCGTTCGAGTGAGTGTTGCCGGTGTGCTCCCGTCAGCGTGTTGGGCGGGAGCATCGTGCTGCCGAGGGGCAACTCCAACTCGGGAGTGGGGATGGAAGCGACTGTCAGCTTTCGCGGACACGGTAGCGGGATTGAAGCGTGTTCCTGGGCGTCCGTGGCACCGGCGTCGCTACAGACGGCTCATCCGTGGCGGACGTTCCGCTGGTACAGGGGGCAGAAGCACTACTCGGGCACCTACTGGTCGGCGACAATGGGCGATCACGTGATCTACGAGTCACGGCTTGAGCTGTCGCGTCTGCTCTTCGCCGATTTTGATCTGTCTGTACGCGCCGTCGTGGCCCAGCCCTTTCTGCTGGAGACAGTGCTGGAGGGGAAGACACGTCGGCACATCCCGGACTATCTCCTGCTCACTGGGCAGGTGCCGGTGGTTGTCGACGTCAAGCCGTTGCAGCGGTTGTCCACGCCGGAGGTGGCTTTCACCTTCGAGTGGACCCGGAGGGCGGTGGAATCTCGGGGATGGGAGTACGAGGTCTGGAGCGAGCCTCCGGCCGCAGAGCTGGAGAACATCCGGTTCCTCGCGGGCTACCGTAGAGATTGGCTGTTCAACCCCGAGGTTTTGGAAGCGCTGCGGGATGCGGATCTCGACGGGCTTCCTCTGGGACAGGCCATGAGGTGTCTGCCGGATCATCCGGAGCCTCAAGTCCGTTCCGCTATCTTCCATTTGCTCTGGAAGCAGGCTTTCGTCACCGATCTCGACGAGCCTCTCGGCCCTTCGCACATCCTGCGGAGGTCAGCGTGAGCAGGGCGGCGACCCGAGTCGGAGTTGGTACGCGCTTCCGCTACGACGGGGAATCCGTCGAGGTGGTGGAGATGGCCGCGACCACTGCGGGCAACGAAGTCGTCCTGAAGGATGGTCACGGGCGGCTTCTGCGGCTGTCGCTCAAGGAGTTGCTGTTCTCTGACCGTGCCGCGATCAGTCCTGATGGCCCGGGACCGGCCGCAGATGACGAAGGCGAGATCGCCTCCGTGGTCCTCGGGCAGCTTGATGCGGAGGAGAGACAGAAAGTCCTGGAGCGAGCTGGGCACGTCCGCGAGGTGCTGACCGGCTACCGCTCCGGCAGCGGGGAGTTGGCGGCCGACGACGAACCGAAGGCCGCCTACGCCACGGCAGTGCCGATGGAAGCGAGGAAGGCTGCCAAAGCGGCGGAACTTGGCATGACGGCTCGCACCATCGAGCGCTGGGTCGCTGGATTTCTCCAGCATGGCGAGGCCGGCCTTGCACCGGGGAGGACGCGTTCGGAGCGGGCACAGAGCTCGGTCGATGACCGGTGGGTGGAGACCGCGGTGGAGGTGATGGTTGAGCACGCCGACCAGTCGCGGCCGTCGCGGACGTTGGTGATCGAGCGGACCCGGGCCCGGGTGATTGCGCGGTTCGGTGAGGGAGTGGTGCCGCAACCGAGTCGGGCGACGGCGTTTCGGCTGATGGAGCAGTTGGAGCGACGCCATCCGCTGTTCCGGCTGAGTACGAAGCGCAACCGGGACATTGCCGGTCGGCCGGAGGGCCCCTACGGCAAGCTGCGGCCCACGCGGCCGGGCGAGTACCTGGTGATGGACTCCACCCGTCTGGATGTGTTCGCGTTCGATCCGCTGACGCTCAAGTGGGTGCAGGCCGAGTTGAGTGTCGGGATGGACTGGTACACCCGCTGCATCACGGGGATCCGGCTCACGCCGGTCTCGACGAAGGCGGTGGATGTCAGCGCGGTGCTGTTCCAGTCGTTTCGGCCGAGGCCGGCGGGACGGGACTGGCCGCGGCACGCGGTCTGGCCCGAGCACGGCATTCCCCGCACCGTCCTGGTCGACGTCGAGGGCGTCACCGGGCCGGGGCTGGCCTCGCCGCCCCTGGTTCCCGAGACGCTGGTGGTCGACCACGGCAAGGTCTACGTCTCGGAGCATCTGACCAGCGTCTGCCGCCGGATGGGCATCTCCATCCAGCCGGCCCGCCTGCGGACGGGCCGCGACAAGGGACCGGTGGAGCGCTACTTCCGGACCCTGCGGGAAGGGCTGCTGCAGGTGCTGCCCGGCTACAAGGGGCCCGATATCCACTCGCGGGGCGAGAGCCCCGAGGACGATGCGTTCTTCTTCCTCGACGAGCTGGAGGCGATCATCCGGGAGTGGACCGCGACGGTCTATCACTGCAGGCCACACTCCGGTCTGGTCGATCCAGGGCTGCCGGGGATGCGGATGTCCCCGGCGAAGATGTTCGAGCACGGCATGGCGCGGGCGGGCTACATCGAAGCACCCCGTGACCGGGACCTGGCCTTTGAGTTCCTGAAGACCGAGTGGCGCACGGTCCAGCACTATGGGGTGGAGATCGGCCGCCGCCGTTACAGCGGCCCGGGCCTGCCGGAGCCGGGTATCCGCAGTCCTTACGACGCGCCGGTGAAGAACGGCTGGCCGTTCCAGGTGGACCCCGACAACATCACCCGGATCTACTTCCGTGATCCGGCCACCCGGTCCTGGCACACGCTGGTCTGGGAGCACGCACCGTCGGCCGAGATGCCGCTGAGCGAGGACGCGTTGGTGTTCGCCCGCCGGCTGGCCGCCTCGAAGTATCGCTTCCCCGACGACCGGCTCGCCGTCGCCGATCTGCTTCAGCGGTGGAACCTCGGGCTGGGCACCACGATCGCCGAGCGGCGCATGGCCCTGCGGCTCTCGCGCGAGCAGGCCGCCATCGAGCTTCCCGAGAGCGAGGAGGAGACGGTCGTCTCGCTTCCGTCCGTACGCAAGGCCCTCGGTCAGGACGAGGGGACCGCAGGGCTGCGGGAGCCCGACGTGGTGGCGGAGACGGGGGACGACGACGAGGCCGATCTGGAGGACCTCGCCGCGGAGAACGACTTCTACGCCGATGCGCTGGAGGACGTGTGAGCGCGGACGGTGTTCCGGGGCCGGCCAATCTCGCCTTGTCGCGGAAGGAGGACTTCAAGGCGTTCGCTGAGAGTCCCCGCCGCAGCCGGCCCGATCTGCTGACCCGCAAGCAGCTGAAGTCCCTGGCCACACAGGAGCGGGCGGACTACGACCGGCGGCGCCGGGCGTGGCACGCGAACATCGGCCCGGTCAAGACACCGCAACTGGCAGAGCTCCACGAGGACTTGTGGGACATCGTCGACAGCAACGAGCAGGACGGAGACAAGGCCAAGGGGGCGGTGGCCGTCGACGCGTTCCCGGGGCTCGGCAAGACGACCTCGGTGCTGGCCTTCGCCCGCGACTTCCACCAGCGGGAGATCGAGGAGTCGGGCCCGTTCACGAGCCAGGGGCACGAGCGGATTCCCGTCTGCCGGGTCGGGCTGACCGGGAACACCGGGATGAAGGACCTCAACCGGGCCATGCTGGAGTTCTTCGGCCACCCCGGACAAGGGAGGGGCACCACCGCCCAGTTCGGACGGCGGGTGCTGGACTGCGTGTTGTCCTGTGACGTCCGTCTGCTGGTTCTGGACGATCTGCACTTCCTGAAGTGGGGCCAGAAGAGCGGCATCGAGGTGAGCAATCACCTGAAGTGGATCGCCAACGAGTTCCCGGTGACATTGCTCATGGTGGGGGTCGAACTCGCGGAGAAGGGCCTGTTCGGTGAAGGCACGAACGGGCGCGACACCGCCCTGGCCCAGACCGGCCGTCGTACCACCCGCCTGGGGCTTCGCCCGTTCACCATCGACGGGGAAGCCGGGCGCTGGGAATGGCGGCAGATGCTGTTGGCCCTCGAACAGCGCGTCGTGCTCGCCGACAAGCACCCCGGCATGCTCGCGGACGACCTGTCGGACTATCTGTTCGCCCGCAGCACCGGACACATCGGCTCGCTGATGACGCTGATCAACCGCGGCTGCCAGCGGGCGGTCCGAACCGGTGCCGAACGGCTGGACCAGGAGCTGATGGACCGGGTGAAGAACGACGAAGCATCCGAGGCGGCCCGCCTCGAACTCCAGGTCGCGCTGGAGAAGAAGCGGCTGACCAGCCGCCCGCGATCCCGAAGCCGACGAGCCGCATGAGACCGCCGGCCCGCACCCTGCCGATCCGGTTTCCCCCATTGCCCGGCGAGGCCCTGGACTCCTGGCTGGAAGCGACGGCCCGACGGATGGACACCACACTCGGCGATGTCCTACTGCACTTTGGTTTCCCGGTCCGCCAGCGGGCCGGAAACCAGCACCACGGCATCCCGGCCGACTGGACGATCTTCCTCGACGAGCGGTTGACCGCTGCCGTCGCGCACGCGACCGGCATCAGCTCGCAGGCGATCACCGCACTGACGCTGGCCCACTATGACGGGCGGGCCCTGCGGACGAGTGCGGGTGGACGGTCCGTGTCGCGGCATGTCCTCTGGGGCCGCGGGCGGGGTTCCCGGTTCTGCCCGGACTGCCTTGCGAGGGCCGACGGTCGCTGGCAGTTGTCCTGGCGGCTCGGCTTCTCCTTCGCCTGCACCCGCCACCGCAGACTGCTGGCCGACTGCTGTCCGGTTTGTGGGAGAGTTCCCAGACAGCGGCCCTGTTCGGGCCGCTCCGTTCCCCGGCCAGAACTCTGCGGCAACCCGCCAGCCCGGCCCGGTGGCCCGGTCACCGCCGGATGCGGCAGCGACCTTCGCAGTGTTCCGACACTCCTCCTGCCTCCCGGGCACCCCGTTCTCACAGCGCAGGACCAGGTGATGGCCGCCATCGACACCACGACCGCCTCCTTCGGCCCCTACGCGGCCACCCCGCAGCCGACGGCAGCCGTCCTGGCCGACATCAGAGCGCTGGGCATCCGCTTCCTGGCGGACCTCCCTGCCGAGGCCCTGGGGCAGTGGCTCCCCGAAGACATCACGACGGCATATCTCTCCCAGAGGCCCGCCGCTGCCGGGCAGGCGGGGGACCGCCCGGGCTTCATGGCCCCGCCGCGGGCCGCAGACACCGCGGTCGCGATCACCGGCGCCCTGAACATTCTGCAGAGACCCGGAATCCATACGGCCGGCGAGGCCCTGCGCGGCCTGCTGGAAGCAGTACGCGACGAGCTCACACAGATCTCGGTGACCAGCATTGACGACTGGGGCCAGGGCATCAGCCCGGTGCTGCAGTCCGTGCACCTGGCCGCTCTCGCCCCGTCCCTCCGGCCCAGTGAGTGCCTCCGCTACCGCACCACGACCCAGTCGCCACGACGGCCGACCAGGACGGCGCGAGCCACTGAGCAACGCTCCAGGAAGATCCCCACGCTCTTCTGGCCTTCCTGGACGGCCCGGCTCGCACCACCCGAAGGAATCCACGCACGAACCCTGGCCCCCGTACTCGCCGCCTTGCTACTGATCCCCGATGCCCGTGTTTCCTTGGACCAGGCCGCCGTTCTGGCCGGTGACGTCACCGATGGCATCGAGATCTCCCGCCTTCTCCAGGAACTCGATGATCTGCCGCACTGGCCGGACATCGTTACCGCCCTGACCCGACTCACCGACTACCTCGACGCCGACGACACCCCCATCGACTACGGTCGGCGCCGAATCCTGGACTACACCCGCCTGCTTTCCCACGACCGTTGGCTGGAGATCTGCCTCCGCACGGGAACACCTCCGGGGGCCGGCAGGCGCGCACGCATCGCCCGCAGCCAGCTCTTCCGCCGCCTCAGCGGCCTGCCTGCCGAGTCTTGCCCCGACGAACTGGGCGGGCTTGACAGTCGAGAGTTCCGGGCGGCCTCCGTGCGGTTCACCGCCCTTCAGACCCCCGAACTCGCACACGCCCTCCAACAGGAAGCCCTCGGCTTCCTGGCCTCGCACCACATCCACGACGAGCCCGTGACCTGGCAGCCTCCCACCGGCTTGCTGGCCGGTCTCTCCCTTCCAGGACCCGACCCGGCGCACATCGACCTGACCCGCCTGCACCAGCTCGTCCGAGAACGCCAGCACCCCGTCCAGCACGCCGCCCAAGTCCTGGGCACGACCGTCGAGGTCATCCGGCAGCTTCTCGACGAACACCCAGCACCCCCACCCCCCATGACGAAGAACACCGCCAGAGCCACCGGCCACATCCGGCTCCAAGCCCGTCGGGAACTGTCGAAAGAGACCTTCACCCGCCTCTACCTCAGCGAACACCGCTCGTTGAAGCAGATTGCCACCCTCACCGGCTTCTCCCGCAGCGTCCTGACCGGCCTCGCCCGCGAATATGGCATCCCCCTCCGCAACGGCCCACAGGACTACAAGCGATGCGGTGACATCGAACGTGACTGGCTCTTCGAGCAGTACGTCCACCATCGGCGGACCCTGCCCGACCTTGCCCGCGAGAAGGGAATGAGCACCACGAACATGGCCAGGTGGGCCCGCACTTACGAAATCCCGCTCCGGCCCCGTGGCGGGGGAAGCCATGACGCCGCCCTCCGGGTTCCCAATGCGACTGCCAGGATGCCCCCCATCCTGCGGATAGCCCTCACCAGCCCCTACGCGTGGCAACGGCTGGATCGCTTCCTGGCGGCCGTCTCCTACCCAACGATGAGGGAAGCTGCCGCAGCCCTCGGGATCAACCAGTCGGCGCTCGTGACCCAGATCAGCCGTCTCGAACGGGACCTCGGGAACCCCCTGTTTGAGCGCGCCGAGCGCGGACGCCCGATGAGGCTGACAGCGGTTGGCGAGGAGGTCACCGCCGCGGCTCAGAGGCTCCGGCGACGGGTGCCGACACCTCGCAACGAATCCTGTCGTACTGGGAAGGCACAATCGGCGCATGCCTGAGACCTTCGTCGACCTCGGAACCGTCAATGTGCCGTCCGGTGTGCTGGTGCTCGGCATGGCCGGGTGGATCGACTACTGGCGGGAACTGGGTCAGCCCCTATCCGAGCGCGCCAGGACAGCCGCGTCCTCGGGAGGGGGTCATCTTCGTGAGTGGTTGTGCGAGGCGGCCGCCGTCCCGGCCGCCGACGACCGGCCGTTGAGGGTGAGGGCGAGCACGTCGCCATCCCCGTTCGATAAAGAGCCGACGATCGCGACCCTGGAGATCAGCCTCGGACTCGCATGGCCCGAGGCCGCAGACCGGTCGGTGCCGATCCTGCTCGGGGACCTGCCCGTCGACCGTTGCGGCATGGTCATTGGCGACGCCGCAGGGCTGGACGCATGGACGGGGATGAACGACGAGCCAGCCGACGGGCTCGCCGATGTCACCTATTGGGGCCGGTACGCGGACGACGCACACGCCGAGTTCGGTGGCGAGCGGATCGCGCAGTACGGCGTCGACGGACCGCACGGGTGGCTCGATCTCCCGCTGGCCGAGGCAGCCGCGCGCGCGGCCGAACTCACCGCCTGGCGTGACCGCCTCCACGCCAAGGGCCTCATGGTCTCGATAGACCAGCACACTGACTTCTACCGCTTTCGGCGGGCCGGGTGGCACCATCCGCTCCAGGTCGGTGCGATCGAGGTCGGCGGCTGTCAGGTGCTCGGGATCGAATGGGACCAAGGCGACCACTCGATCAGACACCGCGGTGAGCGCAACGCCGGCCAGGTCTACCCGGTCACGCTCGAAGCCGACGAGGCGGGCGAGATGGTGATGCGATGGACCATCCCGCCCTATGACTTCGAAGACGAGTGACGAGCCCAGCTCAGGGGATTCGTCATCGTCGTCGGACTGCCCAGCCAGGGCCGGTGTCAGGTTGTGAGACTCCAGGGACGGGTTCAGTCGGTCTAGTTGACCATGCTGCCGCCCTGCCACAGCTCATGAGCCGTGCGAGCTGATTCCAGCAACAGCGTACGGAGCTCCGCGCGGTGCGATCCGCGTTCTTTCTTCGCATGGCAGTTGGGGCACAGCGCGATCATCTGCACCGGGTGATCGCGGCCGCCCTCGGAGATGCGTTCGATGTGATCCACTTCCAAGATGGGCTGGCCATCGTCGGTCACGTCATCGACTTGCCCGGCGCAGGACGGGTTCTCGCAGCGCCCTCGGCTGCGGAGCAGCACCGCATCTTTGGCGTCTCCAAGACGTACCGGCGCGTTCCGCTTGGTCTCGCGGCGTTGCCCATAGGCGGCGGCCTCGCGCTGCTCGACCTTGCTGACGAGAGCCCGGTAGGTGGCAGTGTCCGCAGTGGCCGGCGGCGGCACCGTTGATCCCTCGTTGCCGGTCTCGCGCCTGCGGTTCTCGCACTGTTGGTGGCGGATTAGACCGTTTTGCACTGGTTTCTCGCAGACCGGGCACGACTGCTGCGGCCGTTCGCGCGCTGGCTCCATCGTCGGTAGCGCTGGACGACGATGGCGAATCCCCTCGCTGATTTCCGACTTGGGTTGGCTGGGAGGAGCCGTTGCGGGCGCGACTGGGGTCGTGGAGCTGGCCATCTGTGGACCCACGCGATCGACTCGCGCCTTCGCAGGACGAGGCGGTGCGGCAACCTTCTTGGCAACTGCCTTCTTTACGGGGGCCGCCTTCAAAAGAGGCGGCGACGGCTGGCGCTTCGCATCCACGACCGAACGGATATGAACCCCAAGCATGTTGACTGTTTCGTCAATCCACCGCTTGGCTTCCACCCACGTCGGCGCGTACTCCCTGCCCGATCCCGCGCCAGCCGGCCACAGCACCGGACGCTTTGATATGAAGGTCACGGTCCTGTTCGGGTATTTCAACCGCATTGAGGCGCCGGTCTTCTCATCCAGGCCGTTGTGTGTCTGTGCCAGCCAGTTGAACAGTTCCCGAGCGACAGAATGGCTGAGCTTTTCGAGGTGGAAGGTGATTCTGGGGAAGCGTCCATCGACCAGCGCCACTGTGACGCTGTAGCGCCGTTCTTCGTCCCACTCGAAGATGATTGACGTGCCGTCCGGACTCCAGGGCTTACGGTAATCACCGACGAAGGCGAGGAAGTCGTTGTGGTCCGTCTTGCGGTCGCTTGCGCGTGGATCGCCCTCATCTGGGGCTTCGGGACCTCTGACGTCAGAGAACATTCGCCCAAGTTATCCGAGGGGACCTCGGTCTCGGTGCTGAGTTACCGTTCGGTTGTTGAACGGCGGATCGGGAGGGTTTGAGGCCGCTCTAGACGTGGAGCCCGTGCCTTGCAGTGGCTGCTTCGGGACCAGTTCGAGGCGGTTGGGGAAGCTGCGGGAGGCGAAACCCTTTTGCCCTGCCGTACGGCAGGGCCTGATGCTGAGCACTCGGGATTCGTCAGGGTACGCCACTGCCGAGAGCGGTTGGAGACGGTCGACCGGGCGCCGGACCATCCCGCCCTACGACTACGAAGACGAGTGACGAGTTCAGCTCTGGGGATCCGCCACCGCCGTGAGACTAATCAACCCCAACACGTGGTGAGACAGATCCGAGATCCGCAGGTCACAGAGGCGACCTGTGACACGAGCGGTGAGACCCTACATCGGTCAGTCGTACGCGGAGCTCCCGTGGTGGAACCGTCGCCGCGCCCGCGGCACCGGCCCGGGGCGTACCGGCCCCGGTGGCTCCGACCGAGCCGAGGGTTCCCGCCGGGGCGGGTTCGCGCAGCGGCTGAGCGGCTCGCGGCAGACATCGAGGGCCTGTACCCCGGCCGGGGTACAGGCCCTTCGTCGGTCCGGGGCGCCGGGTCAGATGCTGACGGTGGCGCGGAAGAGCGTGCTGCCGGTGCCGGTGAGGCGGGTCGGGGCGCCGGTGGCCGGGAGGAAGGCCGACTGGCCGCGGACGAGGTCCAGGGCGGTGCCGTCGGTGGCGGTGAGCCGTACCGCGCCCTCGGTGCAGAGCAGGATCTGCGGGGTGCGGCCGTCGATCTCGCGTTCGACGCCGTCCAGCTCGAAGCGGGAGAGCCGGAACTCGTCGATCGGGACGGGGTAGAGCTGCTCGCCGGGAGTCGCCGCGACGGGGACGGGACGGACGACCCGGGCCGCGTCGGACTCGAAGACCACGACCTTCAGCAGCTCCGGCACGTCGATGTGCTTGGGGGTGAGACCGGCCCGCAGCACGTTGTCCGAGTTGGCCTGCAGTTCGACGCAGGCGCCGGACAGGTAGGCGTGCGGCACCCCGGCGCCCAGGTAGAGCGCCTCGCTGGCGCGCAGCCGGAAGTGGTTGAGCAGGAAGGCGGTGATCAGGCCGCGGTCCTCCGGGAAGTCCTTGGCGATCCTGGCGTACGGGGCGTAGTCCCAGTCCGGGTCGCCGTCGTCGCACTCCGCCAGCGCCTGGGCGGTCTCCCGGGCGATCCGCTCGGCGGTCCGGTCGTCCATGGTGAGGACGGCGGCCAGGGTTCCGCGCAGCGCCTCGGCCTCGTCCTCGACGGACAGCAGGTCGATCAGCGCGTCGTGTCCTGGCACCGAGAGCCCGGCCATCAGTTCGGCCGCCTCGGCGGGCCGGCGGAAGCCGCACAGGCCCTCGAACTCGCCCAGCGCGCAGATCATTTCGGGCTTGTGGTTGTCGTCGCGGTAGCTGCGCTCGGGGGCGTCCAGCGGTATCCCGAGGGCGTTCTCGGCGGCGAAGCCGGCCTTGGCCTGGTCCGGCGTGGGGTGCGCCTGGATGGACAGCGGGGTGCCCGCGGTGAGGACCTTGAACAGGAACGGCAGGGTCGGGCCGAACCTGGCCACGCTCGCCGCGCCGAGCTCGCCCTCGGGGTCGGCCGCGATCAGCTCGTCCAGCCGCCGCGGGCCCTCGCCGCGGTCGGCGCGGGACGGGTCGCCGGGGTGGGCGCCCATCCACAGCTCGGCCTGCGGTTCGCCGGTCGGCTGCTGCCCCAGCAGCTCGGGCAGGGCCGTGAGCGACCCCCAGGCATACGGGCGGACGGTGTTGACGAGCCTGTCCATGCGCGCGGTCCTACTCCTTCGCTGTCTGGGCGGGTCTGCCGGATCGCCGAGGCGGGCCCGGCGGTGCGGGGGGTCCGGGCACGGGGCAAGGGCATCGACCCTAGCCCACCTGCCGTACCCACGGGCAAACGGTGGTCATCCGGTGGGAGTGCCGTGGTCGGACCGGTGGTTCCCGGGCGCGGTAGTAGGATGCCAGGACGCAGTAGTCCCAGCCCCGCACAGCATTCTCCACCGTGGTCAACCCGTCGGCGGGCTGTCGGCGGGACCGCGTTCCAGAGTGCGGGCGACGGTGTTCTGATACTCCCCGCCATCGGCCGAGAGGTTTGTACGTGACCGTGAACCAGCAGAGTTTTGCTGATCTCGGCAGGGTCCTGGTGATCATCCCGACCTACAACGAGGCGGAGAACGTCGAGCGGATCGTCGGCCGGGTCCGCGCCTCGGTGCCCGAGGCGCACGTGCTGGTCGCCGACGACAACAGCCCCGACGGCACCGGCGAGCTGGCCGACAAGCTGGCCACCGAGGACCAGAACGTGCACGTCATGCACCGCAAGGGCAAGGAGGGCCTGGGCGCCGCCTACCTCGCGGGCTTCCGCTGGGGCATCGACAACGGCTACGACGTCCTGGTCGAGATGGACGCGGACGGCTCGCACCAGCCCGAGGAGCTGGACCGGCTGCTGGGCGCGCTGCGCGGCGCCGACCTGGTGCTCGGCTCGCGCTGGGTGCCGGGCGGCCGGGTGGTGAACTGGCCGAAGTCGCGACTGCTGCTCTCGCGCGGCGGCTCCACCTACTCGCGGCTGATGCTGGGCGTGCCGATCCGGGACGTCACCGGCGGCTACCGGGCCTTCCGCAAGGAGACCCTGCAGGGGCTGGGCATGGACCAGGTGGCTTCGGCCGGGTACTGCTTCCAGGTCGACCTGGCCTGGCGCACGGTGAAGGCCGGGTTCAAGGTCGCCGAGGTGCCGATCACCTTCGTCGAGCGCGAGCTGGGCGCGTCCAAGATGAGCCGCAACATCGTGATCGAGGCGCTCTGGCGGGTCACCTCCTGGGGTGTCGCCGACCGGGTGGCCCGACTGCGTGGTCGCCTGACCAAGCGCTGAGTCCTGGGCGAAGGGCCCGTCCGCCGGTTTCCGGCGGGCGGGCCCTTCGTCGTGTCCGGGGGTTTCCGGCTGCCGCGGCCCGGGCCGGTCAGCAGCCGCCCTTGAGGGCGCTCTCCGGCAGGTAGCGGTCGGCCCAGACGGCCAGTTCGGTGAGTGCGGGCTTCAGCGCGATGCCGCCCTCGGTGAGCCGGTAGCTGACCCGCAGCGGCGGGCCCGCGTCGACCTCACGGACGAGCATCCCGGCCTCGGCCAGCTCGGACAGCCGGTCGGAGAGCATCCGCTCGCTGATGCCCGGGATCGCGCGGCGCAGCTCGGAGAAGTAGGCCGGGCCGCTCTGGGCGAGCACGCCCAGCAGCAGGCCGGTCCAGCGCTTCCCGAGCAGGGTGAACACCCGGGTGAGGGCCAGCTCGACGTTGCCGCAGCCGCCCTGCTCCCCGGCGGCGGCGCACGCCTCCACGGCGGTGGGCGCCCCATCGGTCACTACCTCGTGCTCGGCCATGGCATCCAGACTACTCGACCTGTCACTAGTGACTGCAGAAAAGTAAGCTGCTACGGTACTTGCAGCTGCGGCGAAAACAGCAGCTACTTATTCTCTGGAGGTCCCGCCATGCCCACGCTTCTGCACATCGACTCCTCCGCGGTCGCCGACGGCTCCGTCTCCCGCGAGGTCACGGCCGCCTTCCGGGCCGCCTGGCTGGCCGAGCACCCCGAGGGCACGGTGATCCACCGGGACCTCGCCGTCGACCAGATCCCGCACCTGGACGTCCACGGCATCACCAGCGGGTTCGTCCCGGCCGAGGGCCGCAGCGCCGAGCAGAGAGCCGCCTTCGCGCTGCGCGACGAGCTGATGGCCGAACTGGAGGGCGCCGACGCCGTGCTGATCGGCACCCCGATGTACAACTTCACGATCCCGTCGACCCTCAAGGCCTGGCTGGACCAGGTGATCCTGATGGGTCGCACGGCCGGCGAGGAGCCCTCCGCCAAGGGCACCCCGGTCACCGTGGTCGCCGCTCGCGGCGGCTCGTACGCGCCCGGCGCCCCGCGCGAGCCGTACGAGTTCGTCACCACCTACCTGGAGAAGGTGCTGACCGGCATGCTCGGGCTGGAGGTCGACTTCATCGTCCCGGAGTTCACCCTGGCCGGGGCCGTCCCGGCGATGGCCGACTTCGTGCCGAAGGCCGTCGAGTCCAAGGCGCAGGCGCTGGAGCAGGCCGCCCGCCGCGGCAAGGAGACCGCCGCCCGCGCCGCGGTGTGAGCCGGCTGAGCCGCGTGAGCCGCGTCTGAAGGCGCGCCCCGCCGGGCGCGCCTTCCGCGCGATCGGCCGCCGGTACTCCCATGCTGTAGGGCGCAGGGAGTCCGACCGCCGACCAGAGGGAGCAGCCCGTGACGTCGTCCCCGCCCGAGGAGAGCGCCGGTGCGGACCGGGCGGACGCCGAGCCCGCTGCGACCGACCCCGGGGTGGCCGGCGCCGCCGCGCAGGCCGAGCGGCCCGCGCGGCCGCTGGAGGTCGCCGTCTTCACCGGTCCCGAGTCGGCCTTCTTCACCACCTCCACGCTGATCCTCGGCGAGCGGACCGCGATCCTGGTGGACGCCCAGCTCACCCGCAGCGCCGGGCGGGAACTGGCCGAGTGGGTCGCGGGCAAGGGCCGCCGGCTGCTCGCCATCGTGGTCACCCACCAGCACCCCGACCACTACTTCGGCGCCGAGGAGGTGCTGAAGCTCTTCCCGGACGCCCAGCTGCTGGCCGCGTCGGCGGTGGTCGAGGGCATCCGGCGCACCGTCGCCGCCAAGGTCGCGCAGTGGAAGCCGGTGTACGGCGACGACATCCCCGACCACCCGCTGGTCCCGGCCCCGCTGCTGCCGCAGCCGCTGATGCTCGACCGCCAGGTGATCCCGGTGCTGCTGCTCGGCCAGGCCGACTGCGGGGAGTCCTCGGTCGTCCACGTGCCCGGCATCCGGACCGTGATCGCCGGGGACTTCGTCGGCAACGGCACCCACGTGTGGACCGCCGACACCACCCCGGCCCAGCGCGCCACCTGGGGGCGCAACCTCGGCCGGATCGCCGACCTCGGGGTGGAGCGGGTGATCGCCGGACACCGCGCCCCCGGACAGGGCGACGACGCGGCCCGGGTGCTCGCCTTCACCGGGGAGTACCTGCGGGACTTCGACCGGGCGCTGGCCGCGCACCCGGCCGACCCGGAGGCGCTGGTCACGGCGATGAACGAGCGGTACGGGGAGCTGACCCTGCCGTCCTTCCTGGAGCTGGGCGCGGCGGCGAACACCGCCCGGGCGGCGGCGGAGGACGGGATCATCGACGCGGAGATCGTCGAGGACGACCCGGCCGAGTAGTGCCCGGCCGGGTAGGGCCCGCCCGAGGAGTGCCCGGCCGGGTAGGGCCCGGCGTGGCCGGGCGGATACTGGCCGCATGACGCCGTACGACGTGATCGTCCCCGCGGGTGGGGCCGCCCGCCGCCTCGGCGGGGTCGACAAGCCCGGTCTGACCGTGGGGGAGACCACCCTGCTCGACCGGGTGCTCGCCGCCTGCACGGGCGCCCGCACCACCGTGGTGGTCGGTCCCGCTCGGCCGACCGCGCGCGACGGGGTCCGCTGGACCAGGGAGCAACCGCCCGGCGGCGGGCCGGTCGCCGCCGTCGCGGCCGGGCTCGACCTGGTCACCGCGGACACCGTGCTGCTGTTCGCCGCCGACCTGCCCTTCCTGGACCGCAGGACGGTGGACCGGCTGGTCGGTGCCCTCGACGCGGCCGACCCGACCGTGGCGGCCACCGTCCTGGTCGACGCCGGCGGACGCGAGCAGCCGCTCGCCGCCGCCTACCGGACCGCCCCGCTGCGGGCCGCGCTGGCCGGGCTCGGCGACCCGGACGGGCTGCCGCTGCGCCGGCTCGTCGGAGGGCTGTCCCGGCTGCTGGTGGCCGACACCGACAACGTCGCGTACGACTGCGACACCTGGGAGGACCTGGAGCAGGCCCGGGAGCGGGAGAAGTCCTGAGGGTTCGCCGCGCGGCGGTCGGCAGGGACCTCACGGGGTCCGTCGTCGGCCCGTGAGGGAAACGACGCGCCTTGCACACGGGGTGAACACCTCGGGGAAACCGCCGATCAGGCAGCATGGGCGCATGGAGCGCACGCTGGAAGACTGGATCGCCGAGGTCAAGGCCGACCTGGGTATCGACCTGGACGTGGACGTCCGGGGCCTGCTCGACATGGCCCGGGTGGTCGCGCACGGGGTCGCCCGGCCGGCCGCGCCGCTGACCGCCTTCCTGATCGGCTACGCGGCCGCGCAGCAGGGCGGCGGGTCGCAGGCCGTGGCCGAGGCGTCCCGGCGGACCACGGCGCTCGCCGAGAGCTGGAGCGCCGCCGCCGGGCCGGGCGAGCCGTGAGCGAGCTCGGGCGGACCACCGTGGCCACCCCGTCCACCGGCCCCGGCCTGCTGAGCTGGCCGCGGGCCCGGGAGACCGCGCGCCGGGCCGGGCTGCGCCCGCTGCCGGTGATCGGGCTGTCGCTGGCCGAGACGCTCGGCCACACCCTCGCCGAACCGCTGGGCGCGCTGACCGACCTGCCCGCCTTCGACACCTCCGCGATGGACGGCTGGGCGGTCGCCGGTCCCGGGCCCTGGCGGGTCGCCGGGCGGGTGCTGGCCGGCCGCACCGAGGTGACGCCGCTGGCCGACGGCAGTGCCGTCGAGATCGCCACGGGGGCCCAACTGCCGCCCGGCGCCACCGCCGTACTGCGCCGCGAGCACGGTCGGACGGACGGCGTGGTGCTGCACGACCGCGGCCCGCAGCAGCTGACCACCGGTCAGGACGTCCGCCCGCGCGGCCAGGAGTGCCGCCGGGGCGAGGAGCTGCTGCCGGCCGGGACGGTGATCGGCCCGGCGGTGCTCGGCCTCGCCGCGGCCTGCGGCCACGACCGGCTCGCCGTGCGCCGCCGTCCGGTGGTCCAACTGCTGGTGCTGGGAGACGAGTTGCTTGCCTCCGGGATTCCCGGGCCGGGGCTGGTCCGGGACGCGCTCGGTCCGCTTCTGCCGCCCTGGCTGCGGGCGGCCGGTGCGGAGGTGGCCGAAGTCCGGTGCGTCCGCGACGACTTCGGGCTGCTGCGGGACGCGCTGCGGCACTCCACCGCCGACGTCGTGGTGACCACCGGCGGGACGGCCGCCGGGCCGGTGGACTTCCTGCACCGGGCGCTCGCCGAGTCCGGTGCCCGGCTGCTGGTGGACGGCGTCGCCGTGCGGCCCGGGCACCCCATGCTGCTGGCCGAACTCCCCGGCAGGCGCCACCTGGTGGGCCTGCCGGGCAACCCGCTGGCCGCGGTCGCCGGGATGGTCACGCTCGCCCTGCCGCTGCTGCACGCCCTCGGCGGGCGGTCCGTCGCCGCCCCCGCGCTCGCGCCGGCGGCCGTGCTGCTGCCCGGGCACCCGGTGGACACCCGGCTGCAGCCGGTGCGGCGCACCGTCGAGGGAGTCGTACCGCTCGCCTTCGACGGGCCCGCGATGCTGCGCGGCCTGGCCCGGGCGGAGGCGCTGGCCGTGGTCCCGCCCGGCGGGGCGGCGGCCGGGCAGGCCGTCGAGCTGGTGGAGGCGCCGTGAGCGAGCAGTGGGGGCACCCCCGGCCGGAGGCTGGGGGAGAGGTGGGCGCATGAGTCGGTTGCGGCGGATCTCGGCGCCGGGGACCGAACCGTGGGCGGACGCCGGGATCGTGCTGCCCGCCCGGCGGACCGCGCCGGCGCTCCGGCAGGTCGGCTCGCGGCTGCTGCTGGCGCTGGCCGTCCTGGTCGCCACCTCGGTGATCGTGTACCTCGACCGGGGCGGCTACCACGACAACGCGGGCGGCGAACTCAGCTTCCTGGACGCGGCGTACTACGCCACCGTGACGCTCTCCACCACCGGGTACGGCGACATCACCCCGTTCAGCGACGGCGCCCGGCTCACCAACATCTTCGTGATCACCCCGCTGCGCGTGCTGTTCCTGATCATCCTGGTCGGCACCACGTTGGAGGTGCTCACCGAACGGACCCGCCTGCAATGGCGGTTGAACCGCTGGAGGTCCACCGTGCGCGAGCACACCGTCGTCATCGGCTTCGGGACGAAGGGGCGCAGCGCCGTCGACACCCTGCTCGGACAGGGGGTGAAGAAGGAGGAGATCGTCGTCGTCGACCCGCAGCTCAAGGTGATCGAGTACGCCTCGCAGCACGGCCTGGTCGGGGTGGTCGGCGACGCGACCCGGACCGACACCCTGGTGCGGGCCGCTCTGCCCACCGCGGCCCGGGTGGTGGTCGCGCCCGAGCGGGACGACACCGCCGTGCTGATCACCCTGACGGCGCGGCAGTTGAACAAGGCCGCCACCGTGGTCGCGGCGGTGCGGGAGGACGAGAACGCGCCGGTGCTGCGGCAGAGCGGCGCCGACGTCGTGGTCACCAGCTCCAGTTCGGCCGGGCGGCTGCTCGGGCTGTCGATGCTCAGCCCGCACGCCGGAGCGGTGATGGAGGACCTGCTGACGTACGGGAAGGGGCTGGACGTGGTGGAGCGCCCGGTCACCCGGGCCGAGGCCGGGCACAGTCCGCGCGAGTGCGCGGACCTGGTGGTCGCGGTGGTCCGGGGCCGACGGGTGCTCAACTACACCGAGCCGGAGGCCGCCGTGCTGCAGCTGACCGACCGGGTGATCGTCATCAAGTCGACCGACCGGCGAGGGGCCTGACCCCCGAACTGCGGTGAGTCGCAGTAGGTTCGGGGCATGTATGCGATGACGATTCCCGTACCCGGCGGCCCCGAGGCACTGGTGTGGGCCGAGGTGCCCGATCCGGTGCCCGGCGAGGGCGAGGTCCTGGTCGAGGTGGCGGCCACCGCCGTCAACCGGGCCGACCTGCTTCAGCGGCAGGGCTTCTACAACCCGCCGCCCGGCGCCTCGCCCTACCCGGGGCTGGAGTGCGCCGGGCGGATCGTCGCGCTCGGGCCGGGGGTGTCCGGTTGGGCGGTCGGCGACGAGGTGTGCGCGCTGCTGGCCGGCGGCGGGTACGCGCAGCGGGTCGCGGTGCCGAGCGGGCAGCTGCTGCCGATGCCGAAGGGGCTGAGCGCGGAGCAGGCCGCGGCGCTGCCGGAGGTGGCCTGCACCGTCTGGTCCAACGTGTTCCTCACGGCCCACCTGCGGCCCGGTGAGACGGTGCTGCTGCACGGCGGCGCGAGCGGCATCGGAACGATGGCGATCCAGCTGGGCAAGGCGGTCGGCGCGCGGGTCGCGGTGACGGCGGGCAGCGCGGAGAAGCTGGCCCGGTGCGTCGAGCTGGGCGCGGACATCGCGATCGACTACCGCGAGCAGGACTTCGTCGAGGTGCTCCGGGAGGCCACCGACGGGGCCGGGGCGGACGTGATCCTGGACATCATGGGCGCCAAGTACCTGCAGCGGAACGTGGACGCGCTGGCGGTCAACGGACGGCTGGTGATCATCGGGCTGCAGGGCGGGGTGAAGGGCGAGCTCGACCTCAACGCGCTGCTGCGCAAGCGGGCGGCGGTGATCGCCACCAACCTGCGCGGGCGGCCGCTGGCGGAGAAGGCGGCGATCGTGGCGGCGGTGCGGGAGCACGTGTGGCCGCTGGTCGAGTCCGGCGTGG
Source organism: Kitasatospora sp. NPDC048296 (assembly GCF_043201815.1). Lineage (NCBI taxonomy): Bacteria > Bacillati > Actinomycetota > Actinomycetes > Kitasatosporales > Streptomycetaceae > Kitasatospora > Kitasatospora sp. NPDC048296. The sequence goes on along the minus strand of NZ_JBICZB010000001.1, from coordinate 212,136 downwards.
TGAAGCCGGTGGTGGACCGGGTGCTGCCGCTGGTCGAGGCCGGTGCGGGGCACCGGGTGCTGGAGGCGGGGGAGCAGGTCGGGAAGGTCGTGCTGAAGGCCTGAGCGGCGGGTCCGCGGGGCGGCGGGGTGGCCCGGGATGTCTGAAATGCCGCATTAGGCGGAATGTGTGAGGCTGGTCCGGAGCTGTCCCGCCGCCGGCCCCGCCTCCGGGCGCGGTCGGCCGTCGGAAGGACTCCGACCGTGGCCGCACCATTCCACTCATCCCTCGGGCCGCTGCCCGCCGCGTCGCACCACCGTCGTACCCACCGCACCCAGAGGCTGTTCGCGGCGGCCGTGCTGGGGCTGATGCTCCCGCTGGCCGTCGCGACGGCGGCCCCCGCGACGACGACCGTCGCGGGGGCCCTGTCGGACACCGGACCGAGCGTCGGGGCGGAGCCCTCGGCCGCACGGCCGCAGCATCAGGGGCCCAGGCAGCGCCGGGCCGCCGGCGACTTCCCCCGTGCCCACCGCCACCGCCTGGCCTCGGCGCCGGAGCGCCCCGGCGCGGCGGTCGAGCGGGCGCCGGACCAGGCCGTCCAGCAGCCTCCCGCGCAGGCCCCGGAGCAGGTCCAGGACCAGGCCCCCGGCCGGGCCCAGGACCGGAGCTTCGAGACCGACCGCCCGGACAGCGACGCGGGCACCCCGGCCCCCGCCGACCCCACCGCCCCGGACACCGTCACGGGCGCCTCCGACCAGCCCGTCGCAGCCCCCGCTGTCCCCGCCGTCCTCCCGGCACGCTGGCAGGACCCCTCCACCCTCCAGCTCCCCCTGGGCGTCGGCCTCGGCCTGATCGGCTGCGGCCTCGGCCTGATCGGCCTCCGCCTGCGGAAGGGCTGAACCGGCCCGCTTCGCCCCTCTCCGGCCCGTCGAGAGCACTCCTCCGGCCCTGCCGGAGGTGGAGGTTCGGTGCGGGTTCCGGGGCGGGCTCCTGGGGGCCGTGCGGCGGGAGTCGGTCGGGGCGGGGCGGGAACTGAGTATCCGTACGGATTCCCGCGCGGGGCGCGGGGGCGTACCGTCGTGACGGGGTGGCGCAGGACGGCGGGACGAACGGGGGCTTCCGCCCGACCAACCCCAGTGAGAGAGAATGTTGTTCATGACGAATCCGATGAACGAGCGCTCGTCGCAGGAGCCCTTCCGGGCCGCCGGCGGGCAGTCGCAGGACGGCCAGAAGGTGCTGATCGTCGGACCGGACGGGCTGCCGGTGGGCCAGGGGTTCGCCGGGCCGGCGGGAGACGGGGACGACGAGGGCGACCTCCCGCGTGAGCTCCCGGTGACCGAGATGGTCGAGCAGCCCGCCAAGGTCATGCGCATCGGCAGCATGATCAAGCAGCTGCTGGAGGAGGTCCGGGCCGCGCCTCTCGACGAGGCCAGCCGGGCCCGGCTGAAGGACATCCACGCCAGCTCGATCAAGGAGCTGGAGCTCGGGCTGGCCCCGGAGCTGGTCGCCGAGCTGGAGCGGCTGTCGCTGCCGTTCACCGAGGACAGCATCCCGACCGAGGCCGAGCTGCGGATCGCCCAGGCCCAGCTGGTGGGCTGGCTGGAGGGCCTGTTCCACGGCATCCAGACCGCCCTGTTCGCCCAGCAGATGGCCGCGCGGGCCCAGCTGGAGCAGATGCGCCGCGCCCTGCCGCCCGGTCTGCACGGCGGCGAGCCGGACGAGGAGGACCCTGGTCACGGCCGCGGCATCCGTTCCGGCCCCTACCTCTAGACCGCAGCCTGTGGACCACAGCCTGTAGGCCGTCGCCGGACCGGACGTACCGCGACGATCCGCCCCGGGTCGCAGCGCCGTGGAGGGGCGCCGACGGCCCGGGGCCAGGATCGGCCCTGCACCGATCACCGTCGGCGAGAGCCGATACCCTGACCCCTGTCGCTGGCCGGTCGAGCCGCCGCGACAGGGGTCCGCCAGGCCAGCGGGCCGGGCCCACCACGCACGGACGAGACCGAACGTCACGGCTGCGGCAGCACGGCCGCGCCGAGGGGGAGCAGAGGACCATGAGCGAGCACGGCAACGCGGCGGTCGAGGGCTTCTCCCTGGGCAACGGCCGCTATGTGCTGCAGCGGCTGCTGGGTGAGGGCGGCATGGCCTCCGTGCACCTCGCGTACGACAGCGTGCTCGACCGGCAGGTCGCGCTGAAGAGCATGCACAGCGAGCTGGGCCGGGACGACTCGTTCAAGGAGCGGTTCCGCCGCGAGGCCCAGGCGGTGGCCCGGCTGGAGCACCCCAACATCGTCACGGTGTACGACAGCGGCGAGGACGTCGCCGCGGACGGCTCCAGCACGCCGTACATCGTCATGCAGCTGATCGACGGCAAGGGCCTGCGCGAGACGATCAACGAGGCGGTCGCCCAGTACGGCGCGGTGCCCACCGAGGAGGCCCTGAAGGTCACCGTCGGCGTGCTGAACGCGCTGGAGGCCTCGCACGACATGGGCCTGGTGCACCGCGACATCAAGCCCGGCAACGTCATGTTCGACCGCAAGGGCAACGTCAAGGTCATGGACTTCGGCATCGCCCGGGCGCTGGAATCCGGCGTCACGTCGATGACCCAGACCGGCATGGTGGTCGGCACCCCGCAGTACCTCTCGCCCGAGCAGGCGCTGGGCAAGCCGGTGGACGCCCGCTCCGACCTCTACTCGGTCGGCGTGATGCTCTTCGAGATGCTCACCGGCCAGCTGGTCTTCGACGGTGACTCGGCCTTCTCGATCGCCTACAAGCACGTCCAGGAGGAGCCGCCGGCGCCCTCCAGCCTCAACCGCTCGATCACCCCGGCCGTGGACGCCTACGTCGCCCAGGCCCTGCGCAAGGACCCGGCGCACCGCTTCCAGAGCGCGGCCGCGATGCGGGACGAGGCGGAGCGGCTGATCGCGGAGCTGAAGGGCGGCGGTGGACACTCGCTCCAGGCGAGCACCCCGCTGATGATCAAGGAGGGTCCGCGCGCGGTGCACGCCGCGCCGCAGACCCCGCAGGCCCCGCAGACCCCTCACCCCTTCCCCCAGCAGCCGCAGTACCGGACCCCGCCGCCCGCCTACCAGACCCCGGCCCCGCAGGCTCCGCACACGCCGCACCCCCAGTACCTCCAGCAAGGGGGGCAGCCGCAGTACCGGACGCCGCCGCCCGCCTACCAGGCCCCGGCCCCGCAGCCGCAGTTCCACCAGCAGGGCGGGCAGCGGCCGATGCACACCCCGGTGCCGCAGCCGATGCCGCCGTACCAGCAGCCGAAGCCCAACAGCGGCGGCTGCTCCACGGCGTTCGTGGTCGTCGCGATCATCGTCGGTGTGCTGGTGCTGGCCGGCATCATCATCGCGATCGTGGTGAACAACGCGCAGGACAAGACCAAGACCAAGTTCGGTGGGCACGCGGAGCGGCCGGCCGCGGTGCTGGTGCTGGACCAGCCGACCGACCGGAATGGCCTGCTCTGACGGATTCCGGCAGGTTCGGGCTGTCACGGGTGCGCGCCGGAAGCGGTAGCGTTCGGGGATACGTAAGCGACAGGGCACCGCGATTCCGAGCGAACGCCCGGGGCGAGGAGCGATGGCACAGACGCAGCAGCCGGACGACGACGCGGGTGCCCGAGCGGACGGACGGACCGGCGGGACGCCGAGGACTTCCGAGCCGGGCAGCGAAGCCGCGACCTCCGCGCTGCCGCCGTTCGGCCGGAGCGGGCCGCAGACCCCCGGCCGCGGCACCGCCGCCCCGCTGGGCACGGTCGGCGACGGGCGCTACCGGCTGACCCACCGGCTCGGCCGCGGCGGCATGGCCGAGGTCTTCGCCGCCGAGGACGTGCGGCTGGGCCGCACCGTCGCGGTCAAGCTGCTCCGCGGCGAGCTGGCCCAGGACGACGTCGCCCGACTGCGCTTCACCCGCGAGGCACACGCCGTCGCGGCGCTGAACCACCACGCGATCGTCGCGGTCTACGACACCGGCGAGGAGTACGTCGGGGACGAGTCCACGCCGTACATCGTGATGGAGCTGGTCGAGGGCCGGACCGTCCGCGAGCTGCTGGTGGACGAGGAGGCGCCGCCGGTCGACCAGGCGCTGATCATCATCGCCGGGGTGCTGGAGGCGCTGGCCTACAGCCACCGGAACGGCATCGTGCACCGCGACATCAAGCCCGCCAACGTGAGCATCACCAACGCCGGCGCGGTCAAGGTGATGGACTTCGGCATCGCCCGGGCGCTGACCGGCGGGGCCACCACGATGACCCAGACCGGCATGGTCATGGGCACCCCGCAGTACCTGTCGCCCGAGCAGGCGCTCGGCAAGGCGGTCGACCACCGCTCCGACCTGTACGCGGCCGGCTGCATGCTCTACGAGCTGCTCACGCTGCGCCCGCCGTTCACCGGCGACACCCCGCTCTCGGTGGTCTACCAGCACGTCCAGGACCCGCCGGTGCCGCCCTCGCAGGCCAACAGCCGGGTGCCGTACGGGCTGGACGCGCTGGTGCTGCGCTCGCTCGCCAAGAACCCGGACGACCGCTTCCAGGACGCCGACGAGTTCCGCGCCCACGTGCAGCACGCGCTGCGCGAGATGCACGGCGCGGCCGGCTGGGTCGGCGCGGAGGCCGGCGACACCGGCGCCACCCAGGTGATCCGCCCGGACCAGTCGGCGGCCACCCAGGCCTTCGGTGCGGTCGGCGCGGGCGACCAGACCTCCGTGCTGCCGTACTCGACGGGTGGCCCGCACACCCCCTCCTCGCCCTACCCGGCGGCCGGCGGCCCGTACGGCGGCGGTGGCGGGGAGGACGACGGCGACCACGGCGACCACGGCTCCGGCCGTCGGCGCGGGCCCTGGGGCTGGGTGGTCGGCGGACTCGCCGTGCTGCTCGCGGCCGGCGCCGGGATCGCCTTCGCGCTCAGCGGCAACGACAACAACAAGACGAACACGCCGAACACGCCCGCCCCGGTAGTCAGCACCACCGAGGCGACCACGCCGACCCAGAGCGGCCAGGCGAGCCCGTCGCCGTCCGTCCCCGGCAGCCGGCGGACGCAGCAGCCGACCGACAACGGCAGCTACACCGGCAACAGCGGTGGCTACAACAACGTGTCGCCGTCGCCGAATTCGGGCAGGCACACGCCGACCCAGACGCCGACCCAGACGCCGACGTCGACGCCCACCCACGTCCCCACGGCCACCTCGACGGGGACCGGCGGGCCGACCTCGGGGGGGTCGACGCCGACCTCGGGCGGCGGGGGCAGCACGCCCACCAACCCGGCGCCGCCGACCTCCAAGCCGACCGGTGGCGGAGGCGGCACGGTGCCGCCGCCGTCGGGGCTCTGACGACCCCCGGCTGACGGGCTCAGTTGGCGAAGGCGTCCAGGACCTGCTCGTACTCCTGGCACCACCACGCCAACTGGCCCGCCGAGGCGGGGTAGAGCGGGTCGGCCCGGTGGTCGGCCCGCTGGTAGCGCCACTGCAGCATCCAGAAGTCGTTCAGCCGCTCCCACCAGACCCGGTGGACGGCGGCGGCCAGGTGCTCGGCGGTGGCGGCCCCGGAGGCCCGGTAGGCCTGTGAGTAGCGGCGGACCCGGACCAGGTCGAGGGCGCCGGTGGTCCGGTCGTTGAAGAGCAGCGTGGCGCCGCGGACGGCCTCCTCGGCGCGTGGCTGGGGGCCGAGCTTGTCCCAGTCCAGGACGGCCGTGACCCGGTCGCCGTCGTACAGCAGGTTGAGGCCGTGGAAGTCGCCGTGGGTCCAGCCGGTGGGCGGGGCGGCCTGCGGGTCGGGGCGGCGGTGGGCGTGGTCGGCGAGCAGTTCCAGTCGTTCGGCGAGCCGTTGTTCGACCAGGGTGTCCAGTTCGTCGTACGGGCGGTGCTCGCGGGCGTGGCGGCGCAGTTCGCGGGCGAGTTCGGCGCTGTCGAGGGGGTCGGCGCTGCGGTAGCCGGCGGGCTGGTCGAGGGGGGCGCAGACGTCGTCGAGCGCGCCGTGCAGTCGGCCGAGCAGCGCGCCGAGCGTGTCGCACTGCGGCAGGGGGAGCTCCGTACCGTGCTGGTGTCGGCCATCGACCCAGGGGAAGAGCGCGAACAGCCGGCCGCCCAGGCCGGCCACCGTGCCGGCGCGTTCGGTGCAGGTCAGCGGCGGTGAGACGGGCAGTCCGAGGGCGTGCAGGTCGGTCATCGCGCGGTGGTGGGCGAGGATCTTCGGACGGTTGGCGGTGGCGGCGTCGACGTAGCACTTCAGGAAGTACGCCCCGGCCTCGGTGGTGACCCGGTAGCCCCGGTTCAGCAGGCCTTCGGCGACGGGTTCGGCGGTCAGCAGCCGCCCCACCCGGTAGCGGGCCAGGACCTCGTCGAGTGCGCTGCGCGGGACGGGCGGGCTGAGGGTCCCTATCGGCGGGGCGGAGAGGTCGGGGCGGGCCGGGGCGCAGGCGAGGGTCTGGCTGAAAGTCACGTGCAGAGGTTATGGCCCCCTGGTGGGGGCCCTTGACAAACCGTCAGATGTGTGAAGTGGCCGGATCAGTACTGATGGTCGGCCTGGTGCCGTGCCACGAAGGCGGCCGCCTGGGTGCGCCGCTCCATGCCCATCTTGGCGAGCAGACTGGAGACGTAGTTCTTCACCGTCTTCTCGGCCAGGTGCAACTCGTTGCCGATCTGACGGTTGGTCATCCCCTCGCCGATCAGATCGAGGATCCGCCGCTCCTGCTTGGTGAGTTGGGACAGTCGCTCGTCCTCCTTCTCGCCGCCGTCGCGCAGCCGGGCGAGCACCCGGCTGGTGGCGACCGGGTCGAGCAGCGAGCGGCCGGCCGCGACGTCCCGGACGGCGGTGATCAGGTCGGTGCCGCGGATCGCCTTCAGGACGTAGCCGGAGGCGCCCGCCATGATCGAGTCGAACAGCGCCTCGTCGTCCGAGAAGGAGGTCAGCATCAGGCACTTGATCTCGGGCAGCCGGGAGCGGACCTCGCGGCAGACCTCGACCCCGTTGCCGTCCGGCAGCCGGACGTCGAGCACCGCGACGTCGGGGTGGACCGCCGGGATCCGGGTGAGCGCCTCGGCGGCCGTGCCGGCCTCGCCGACCACCTCGATGTCGTCCTCGACCGAGAGCAGGTCGTGCACGCCCCGTCGGACGACCTCGTGATCGTCGAGCAGGAACACCCTGATTTGTCCGTTATCAGTCACGTCCAAAGCCTCCCATATCACCCTACATAAGGCCTATCGTTCGCATCGGCGTAAAGACGTGATCCGGCCACAGTCGCCGAAACCGATACCGAGAACCCCCTTTCGTACGGGCGTCTGCCCGGATAACGTGCGCTGGTGTCCTGAAGGCGCTCGAATTGAGAGCTGCGTCACGCCGACCGTCACCCCCACCCTTCCGACGGCGAGCCCCGGCGCGGCACCCTCGGGGTTGTAGGCCCTGAACAAGTAGGACGTCCTAGCGCAAGCGCGCCAAGGGCGGACGCTGGGTAACGTTCTCGTGAGGGACGCCGTCGGAACAGGATCACCACCTGCCACGCAGTAGGTGCGCACACCCACGCGCGCCCCGCGAGGCGGTGACCGGACCGGTCACCGGCGACCCCGGGCGGCCGGACAGACCGAGGAGTGAACGTGACCGTCAAAAGCACGGCGAGGGCTCGCAAGAAGGCGGCCCCCGCTGTCCCTGACACCCTCCGCGCCACGGGTAAGGACGCCCAGCCGGAGCTCGTGCAGCTGCTCACCCCGGAAGGCGAGCGGGTCGAGCACCCGGACTACCCCCTCACCATCACTCCGGAGGAGCTGCGCTCCCTCTACCGCGACCTGGTGCTGGTGCGCCGGTTCGACGGCGAGGCGACCGCCCTCCAGCGTCAGGGCGAGCTGGGCCTGTGGGCCTCGCTGCTCGGCCAGGAAGCCGCCCAGGTCGGCTCCGGTCGCGCCATGCGCACCGGCGACTACGCCTTCCCCACCTACCGCGAGCACGGCGTGGCCTGGTGCCGCGACGTCGACCCGCTGAACCTGCTCGGCATGTTCCGCGGCGTGAACCACGGCGGCTGGGACCCGAACGAGAAGAACTTCCACCTGTACACCATCGTGATCGGTGCGCAGGCCCTGCACGCCACCGGCTACGCGATGGGCATCACCAAGGACGGCGCCGACGACGCGGTGATCGCGTACTTCGGCGACGGCGCCTCCAGCCAGGGCGACGTCAACGAGGCCTTCACCTTCGCCTCGGTCTACAACGCGCCGGTGGTGTTCTTCTGCCAGAACAACCAGTGGGCGATCTCCGAGCCCACCACCACCCAGACCAAGATCCCGCTGTACCGCCGCGCCTCCGGCTTCGGCTTCCCGGGCGTGCGGGTGGACGGCAACGACGTGCTGGCCTGCCTCGCGGTCTCCCGCTGGGCGCTGGACTACGCCCGCAGCGGCAACGGCCCGGTGCTGATCGAGGCCTTCACCTACCGGATGGGCGCGCACACCACCTCCGACGACCCCACCCGCTACCGGCTCGCCGAGGAGACCGAGGCCTGGAAGGCCAAGGACCCGATCCTGCGGCTGCGCACCCTCCTGGAGAAGGAGGGCCTGGCGGACGAGGAGTTCTTCGCCGCCGTCGACGCCGAGAGCGAGCAGCTGGGCCTGCGGGTGCGCGAGGGCGTGCGCAGCATGCCGGACCCGGATCCGACGCTGATCTTCGACCACGTGTACAGCGAACCGCACGCGCTGGTCGATGAGGAACGGGCCGAATACATCGAGTACGCGGCCTCTTTCGAGGCGGGGGAGAACCACTGATGGCCGGTCAGCTGAGCATCGCCAAGGCGCTCAACGAGGCGCTGCGCAAGTCGCTGGAGAACGACCCGAAGACCGTCCTGATGGGCGAGGACATCGGCAAGCTCGGCGGCGTCTTCCGGATCACCGACGGCCTGCAGAAGGACTTCGGCGAGGGCCGGGTGATCGACACCCCGCTGGCCGAGTCCGGCATCATGGGCACCGCGATCGGCCTCGCGCTGCGCGGCTACCGCCCGGTCGTGGAGATCCAGTTCGACGGCTTCGTCTACCCGGCCTTCGACCAGATCGTCTCCCAGCTGGCCAAGATGCACGCCCGTGCGCTGGGCCACGTCAAGATGCCGATCACCGTCCGCATCCCCTACGCGGGTGGTATCGGCGCGGTCGAGCACCACAGCGAGTCGCACGAGGCGTACTTCGCGCACACCGCCGGTCTGCGGGTGGTCACCCCGGCCAACGCGCACGACGCGCACTGGATGCTGCGGCAGTCCATCGAGTCGGACGACCCGGTCATCTTCCTGGAGCCCAAGCGGCGTTACTGGGACAAGGGTGAGGTCGGCGCCGCCGCCGACCTGGGCCTGCACGACGCCCGGATCGTCCGTCCCGGCGCCGACGCGACGCTGATCGCGTACGGTCCGATGGTCAAGGTCTGCCTGGAGGCCGCCGCGGCCGCCGAGGAGGACGGCCGCCGGCTGGAGGTCGTCGACCTGCGCTCGCTCTCCCCGGTGGACTTCACCACCCTGGAGGAGTCGGTCAAGCGCACCGGGCGGGCCGTCGTGGTGCACGAGGCTCCGGTCTTCATGGGCATGGGCGCCGAGCTGGCCGCCCGACTCACCGAGCGGTGCTTCTACCACCTGGAGGCGCCCGTCCTGCGGGTCGGCGGCTACTTCGCGCCGTACCCGCCGTCCCGGGTCGAGGAGTCCTTCCTGCCCGACCTGGACCGCGTGCTCGACGCCGTCGACCGCGCGCTCGCGTACTGATACCGGGGAGCGAAGATGACCACCGAAGTTCGCTCGCTCCGCGAGTTCAAGATGCCCGACGTGGGCGAGGGCCTCACCGAGGCCGAGATCCTCAGCTGGTACGTCAAGCCCGGTGACACCGTCACCGACGGGCAGGTCGTCTGCGAGGTCGAGACCGCCAAGGCGGCCGTGGAGCTGCCGATCCCGTTCAACGGGGTCGTCGAGCAGCTCTTCTTCCCGGAGGGCGCGACGGTCGACGTCGGCACCGTGATCATCTCGGTCGCGGTGGCCGGCGAGGCGGCCGCTCCGGCCGCTGTGCCCACGCCGGCCCCCGCCGCCGAGGCGCCGGCCGACGAGGCCGAGCCGGAGCGCCGGGAGGTGCTGGTCGGGTACGGCCCGCGCACCGGCGGCAGCCAGCGCCGGGCCCGGCGGACGACCACCACCAAGACCGTCACCGCGTCGAAGCCGGCTCCGGCCGCGCCCGCCGCCCCGGTCGCCCCGGCTCCGGCCGCGCCCGCCCCGGTGGCCGAAGTGCCGTTCGGTGAGCGGCCGTTGGCCAAGCCGCCGGTGCGCAAGCTGGCCAAGGACCTCGGCATCGACCTGCGGGCCGTCACCCCGACCGGCCCGGACGGCGTGATCACCCGCGAGGACGTGCACGCCCACGCCGCGGCCCAGGCCGCTCCGGCGGCTCCGGCCGTCGAGGTGGCCGAGGTCGCCGCGGTCGAGGTGCCGGTGTCCGCCCCCGCCGCGGGCGACGTCCGGGTGCCGATCAAGGGCGTCCGCAAGGCGACCGCGCAGGCGATGGTGGCTTCGGCCTTCACCGCCCCGCACGTCACCGAGTTCGTGCAGGTCGACGTGACCCGCACGATGAAGTTCGTCCGCCGGCTCAAGGAGAGCGGCGAGCTGGGCCGGGACGTCCGGGTCAGCCCGCTGCTGCTGGTCGCCAAGGCGCTGCTCACCGCGATCAAGCGCCACCCGGAGATCAACGCCCAGTGGGACGAGGCGGCCCAGGAGATCGTGATCAAGGGTCAGGTGAACCTCGGCATCGCCGCGGCCACCCCGCGCGGCCTGATCGTCCCGAACATCAAGGACGCCGGGTCCAGGACCCTGTCCGGCCTGGCCGTCGCGCTCGGCGAGCTGGTGGAGACCGCCCGCCAGGGCAAGACCTCGCCGGCCGACATGCAGGGCGGCACGGTCACCATCACCAACGTCGGCGTCTTCGGCGTCGACACCGGCACCCCGATCCTCAACCCGGGCGAGGCGGCCATCCTCGCCTTCGGCGCGGTCCGGGAGCTGCCGTGGGTGCACAAGGGCAAGGTCGTCCCGCGTCAGGTCACCACGCTCGCGCTCTCCTTCGACCACCGGCTGGTGGACGGGGAGTTGGGCTCCAAGGTGCTGGCCGACGTGGCCGCGCTGCTGGAGCACCCGAAGCGCCTGATCACCTGGGGCTGACGGCCCGGTAGGACCTCGTAGGACCTCGTAGGACCTCGTAGGACCGAAGAAGGGGCCCTCCTCCGCACCGCCGTGCGGAGGAGGGCCCCTTCGTCGTGCTCGCCCGTCGACTACCGCTGGGGACGGAGTCGGCGGACGGCGATCAGGACGCCGGCGCCGAGCGCGAGGAGCGCGGCGGCGGAGACGGCGAGGAAGGTGTTGGTCTCGGCGGCGCCGGTGTGGGCGAGCTCGGGGGTGCCGGCCGGGGCGGTGGTGGCCGGGGCGGAGGAAGTGGCCTGCGGCGCCGGGGAGGTGGGGGCCGCGGCGGCGGGCGTGGGGGTCTCCTTGGCCGGGGTCTGGTCGGCGGCGGGCTCGGCGTGCTTGGTCTGCTTGGCCTCCTTCGCCTCCTTCGCCTTCTTGGTCGGCGCGGGCTCGGGCTTGGCCGGGGTGGTCGGCTTGGCGGGCGCCTGCGGGTGCGCCACCTTGACCTCGGTGACCGCGCCGCGGCCCCCGCCCGCGCCCGGCGAGACGATGACCTGCAGCCCGTCGACGTCCTTGGTGACGTCGGCGGAGAGCCCGACCCGGAAGCGGTAGTTGACGGTGTGGCCCTTGGCGAGCGGCATGGCGGCGGCCGGAGCCGCGCCGCCGACCGCCGGGTCGCAGCCGTTCCGCACCGACAGGCGCTGCCACTGGCCGTTGACCATGATCTCGGCGGTGACCTGCGAGGGCTTCGGGGTGGAGCCGTGCGTGTTGAAGACCGAGATTCCCGGGATGATCCGGTGGTAGTCGGCGCCGGTCCCGTTGAAGACCGCCGCATCGAACTCGGCCTTGGAGCCGCCGACGGTGATCGCGGCCGGGATCGAGGTGAACGTGGCCGTGGCGCCCTGACCGTGCAGCTCGAAGGACTGGTCCTGCTCGTCCGCGGCGGACGGCTTCGCGGGAGCGGTGACGGGCGCACTGCCCTCGTCGTCCCCGCAGGCCCAGGCGGTGTCGGTGGCGAGGAACTGGATGCCGCCCGCGAGGACGGTGGTGGCGGCAAGCGCGGCGATACGGCGGCGGCCGGAGAGCGAGCGGGTGTTCTTCGCAAAACGGGTGATAACGGACGTGCGCATGACGTGACTCCCCAGGGTCATGTGGCTGACGGTGTGTGGGTGAAGACGACCGGCCCCGCTCCTCGTGAGCGGAAGCGCCCCCGGCTCCGCCGGTCTCGCTCTCCGTGCCTTCACTCTGATGGACGCGCATCCCCGCCGGGGGTTGCAGGTCGGTTCGGAATTTCTTCCGATCGATCGGGGCCGAGGGCCCCTTCGCGTGTGGTGTGGCCGGTCAGCGCTGGTGCCGGAGGCGGCGGACGGCGATCAGCACGCCGGCGCCGAGCGCGAGGAGCGCGGCGGCGGAGACGGCGAGGAAGGTGTTGGTCTCGGCAGCGCCGGTGTGGGCGAGCTCGGGGGTGCCGGCCGGGGCAGCGGAAGTGGCTTGCGGCGCCGGGGACTTGGTGGCCTCGGTGTCGGCCTTCCCGGCGGCGGGCTCGGCCGGCTCGGCGGGCGCGGGCTTGGCGGCCTGGGTCGGCTTCGCGGCGGGCGCGGCCTTGGTGGGCGCGGGCTTGGCGGCCTGGGTCGGCTCCGCGGCGGGCGCGGCCTTGGGGTGGGTGACCTTCACGTCGCGGTGGTCCCAGGACTCCTCCACGCCCTTGTCGTTGGAGGCGTCCGTCACCAGGCTCAGTGCGGTCAGGTCCTTCGGCGCGTTGGGCGAGAGCGAGACCCGGAACATGAAGTTGGCGGCCCGGCCGTTGGCCAGCGGCTGCGCCAGGGAGGAGGTGTCGGTGTCGAGCCCGTTGCAGCCCGGGGTGAGCTTCAGCGACTTCCAGGAACCGTGCTGCATGACCTCGACCCGCACGTCCTTGGCGCGCAGCGGGGTGCCCGGGGCGGCGCTCGACAGGCCGAAGTTCGGCGCGGTCTTCGGGACGTCGGCCCCGGTGGAGTTGCCGATCGACAGGCCGAATTCGGTCCAGCTGCCGTCGGCGGCGATGCTGTTGGACTCGAAGATCCGGAAGTCCGCCCCCGGGACGGTCGGCTTGTCGACCGTGCGCGGAGCGCTGTACCGCACGTCGCCACAGGCCCAGGCGGTGTCGGTGGCGAGGAACTGGACGCCGCCCGCGAGGACGGTGGTGGCGGCGAGGACGGCGATACGGCGGCGGCCGGAGAAGGCGCGGTCGTTCTTCGCAAAACGGGTGATAACGGACGTGCGCATGACGTGACTCCCCAGGGTCATGTGGCTGACGGTGTGTGGGTGAAGACGACCGGCCCCGCTCCTCGTGAGCGGAAGCGCCCCCCGGCTCTGCCGGTCTCGCTCTCCGTGCCTTCATCCGTATAGACGTGCATCCCCGTCGGGGGTTGCAGGTCGGTTGAAAAGTTTTTTCGGGAGTCTTCGGCCGGGCTTCGGGATACTGCCGGAATGACGGATGAGCTGACGATCCGACCGGAGAAGACGGCGGTCGAGGGCGGGGAACGTCGGTCGCTGCGGCGGGACGTGTCGGGGCCGGCGCTGCTGGCGGGACTGGTGTGCGTCGCGGTGTCCTTCTCGGGGCCGCTGGTGGTGGTGCTGGCGGCGGCGGCCGCCGGGCGGCTGGACCAGGCGCACACCGCGTCCTGGATCTGGGCGGTGGCGATCGGCAGCGGGGTGAGCGGCTTCGCGCTCAGCTGGTGGACCCGGACGCCGGTGATCACCGCCTGGTCCACCCCGGGGACCGCGCTGCTGGTGACCAGCCTGGGCCACTACCCGTACCGGGAGGCGGTCGGGGCGTTCCTGGTGAGCGCCGCGGTGGTGACGCTGTTCGGGGTGACCGGCTGGTTCGGCCGGCTGATCGCGGCGGTGCCGGTGGGGATCGTGAACGCGATGCTGGCGGGCATCCTGTTCTCCTTCGGCGCCGGGATCTTCGGCGCCGTGCACAGCGCGCCGGTGCTGGTGGTGGGCGGCTTCGCGGCCTTCCTGCTGGTCAAGCGGTTCGCGCCCCGGTACGCCGTACCGGTCGCGCTGCTGGTCGGCGGGGTGCTGGCGGCGCTGACCGTCGGGCTGCCGCTGCACCTGGGCTCGGGCGGGCCGACCGTGCCGGTGCTGACGGTGCCGGCCTTCTCCTGGTCGGCCCTGGTGGGGCTGGCACTGCCGCTCACCATCGTCACGCTGGCCTCGCAGAACGCCCCGGGCCTCGGGGTGATGCGGGCCTTCGGCTACCAGGCGGACGACCGGCTGCTGATCGGCTCGACCGGCGCGATGGCGATGCTGATGGCGCCGTTCGGCTCGCCCGGGGTGAACCTGGCGGCGATCACCGCGGCGATCTGCTCGGGTCCGGAGGCCCACCCGGACCCGCGCCGGCGGTACGTCGCGGGGATGTCCTCGGGCGTGCTGTACGTGCTGGTGGGCAGTTTCGGCGGGGTGCTGGTGAGCCTGTTCACCGGGCTGCCGAAGGAGTTGGTCGCGGTGATCGCCGGGGTCGCGCTGCTGGCCTCGCTGCAGGGCAGCCTGGCGGCGGCGGTCGCCGAGGAGCGCGGGCGGGACGCGGCGGTGGTGACCTTCCTGGCGAGCGCCTCGGGGATGAGCCTGTTCGGCATCGGTTCGGCTTTCTGGGGGCTGCTCTTCGGGCTCGGGACGCACCTCGTGCTGAACCTGGGGAAGCGTTCCCAGGAGTGATGCAGCGGGACTGATTGGTATGAATGGCGTGATAGGAATCGTTCGGCCAGGTCGGTGACATTTTCTTCGGCCGGTTGGGGCGACACACCGGTCCGGGTACGTCTCCGCTCCACCACCCGGGCGACGCCGGGTGACCGGAGCCCCGAGGACGAACCCGTATGCCTTCTGGCACCCCAGGCCGTCTCGTCCGGAGTCTGGCCGCGTTCGTGCTGGTGTCCACCGCCGTACTCCCCGCCGCTCTGGAGGCGGTCGGCCCCTCGCCGTTCGGCGTGATCGGGGCGGGCGCCCCGGCCGACCGGGCGGTGCCGCCGCACACCTCGCACCGCCCCGACCAGCGAATACCCGCGGCCGCCCCGACCTTCGACATACGCCGCACCGGGGACCCGGCCAACCGGATCACCCTGGTCCTGCTCGGTGACGGCTACACGGGCGACGAACAGGAACTGTTCCGGCAGCAGGCCGACAAGGCCTGGCACGCGCTGATGGACATCGAGCCGTTCCGCACCTACCAGGGGTTCTTCAACATAAGGCGGGTCGAGGTGGTCTCCCCGGTCTCCGGGATAGCCGAGACCGAGAGCCGCGGCCGCAACCCCGCCACCCCGCTCGGGATGCACTTCTGGTGTGAGGGGACCGCCCGGCTGCTCTGCGCCGACGAGTCCGCCACCGCCCGGTACGCGGGGGACGGCGCCGGGCCGCAGTACCTGATAGCGCTGGCCAACTCCGCCGAGTACGGCGGCGCCGGGGGCACCGGGGTGACCACCCTGGCCGGGGGCAGCCCGGACTCCGGGCGGATCATCCAGCACGAGATCGGGCACACCGTGGGGGACCTCGGGGACGAGTACGACAGCGCCCCGGAGGACGCCGACTACCCGAACCTCTCCACCCTCAACGCCGACGACATGCGCAAGAAGCAGACCAAGTGGTGGCGCTGGCTGGGCGTCGACTCCCCGGACGGCGCCGGGACCGTCGGGGCGTACCGCGGCGCCAACGGCCTCTACCGGCCCACCCCCGACTCGGTGATGCGCACCCTGGGCAGCAGCTACAACCTGCCCTCGCGCGAGGCGATCATCGAGGAGGTGTACCGCAAGGTCCGGCCGACCGACGCCCCCTCGCCGCCGCCCGGCGAGGTGACCGGGCGCCCGCGGCTGGACGTCCGGCCGCTGCCGCTGACCGGCACCCGGCAGCTGAAGGTGGAGTGGAAGGTGGACGGGGTCCCGGTGATGCCGCAGGCTCCGGACGGCGGCTCGCTGGACACCGCGCAACTGGACCTGGCCCCGGGCCGGACGGCCACCGTCACCGCGACCGTCCAGGACACCACGGACTGGGTGCGGGACGAGGCCTTCCGGGACCGCTACATGACCAGGTCGGTGTCCTGGACGGTGACCGGCTGAGGGCCCGCCCTCACCCCAGGCTGGGCGTCCAATCATGGGATGACTAATCTGGACGAACTATGACCGTGGAGCCAGCTCGTTCAGCCCCGTCCCTGTCCGTCCCCGCTCCCCGACCCGCCGTCGCGCCCTCGACCGCCACCGCGCCCTCGACCGCCACCGCGCCCTCGACCGCCACCGCACCCTCGCCGCCCGGCGGCCGCGCGGCCTGGCTGGCCTGGTCCATCGGCGTCAGTGTCTACATCCTGGCCGTCATCCACCGCACCAGCCTCGGCGTGGCCGGACTGGACGCCGCCGAGCGCTTCGGCATCGGCGCCTCGGCGCTGTCCACCTTCTCGATCCTCCAGGTGCTGGTCTACGCGGCCATGCAGGTCCCGGTCGGGCTGCTGGTCGACCGGTTCGGGCCGCGCCGGGTGCTGCTGCTCGGCGTGCTGCTGCTGAGCACCGGCCAGCTGGCCTTCGCGTTCAGTTCCTCCTTCGCCCCGGCGCTGGCCTCCCGGGCGGTGCTCGGCTGTGGCGACGCGATGACCTTCATCAGCGTGCTGCGGATCGCCGCCCGCTGGTTCCCGGCGGCCAAGAACCCGTTCGTCGCCCAGCTGACCGGCCTGGCCGGGATGGGCGGCAACCTGGTCACCACGGTGGTGCTCGCCCAGGCGCTGCACAGCGAGGGCTGGACGCCCACCTTCGCCGCGATCGCGCTGCTCGGCGTGGCGGTGTTCGCGCTGGTCGCGCTGTTCCTCAAGGACGCACCGCCGGTCGTACGACCGGCCGACCCGCCGACTGCCCGCCCTGAGGTCCGACGGCAGGTCCTGGACTGCTGGCGGGAGCCGGGCACCAGGCTGGGCCTGTGGGTCCACTTCACCACCCAGTTCCCCGGCAACGCCTTCGGCCTGCTCTGGGGCATGCCCTACCTGGTCGAGGCGCAGGGCATGTCCCGGACCGCGGCCGGCGGGCTGCTGACCCTGCTGGTGCTCTCCAACATGACATGCGGCTTCGTCTTCGGCCGCCTGCTCTCCCGCACCGCCCGGGCCCGCATGCCCATCGTGCTCGCCGTCATCGCCACCACCGCGCTCGGCTGGGCACTGGTGCTGGCCTGGCCCGGCGGCCACCCGCCGATGTGGCTGCTGGTCGGGATCATCCTGGTGATGGGCAGCAACGGCCCGGCCTCACTGGTCGGCCTCGACTACGCGCGCTCCCGCAATCCGGTCGAGCGGCTCGGCACCGCCTCCGGCATCGTCAACATGGGCGGCTTCATCGGCACGATGATCACCCTGTTCGGCATCGGCGTGCTGCTGGATGCGCTCTCCCCGGCTGGCGCCGGGGCGTACTCGACCACCGCCTTCCGCTGGGCGTTCTGCTGGCAGTACGTGCCGCTGGCGGTGGGGACGCTGATGATCCTCCGGCTGCGGCGGAGGGTTAATGCGGCCGATGTGTACAGTTTCTGACCTGCGGAAATGCGCTAACCCTCACTTCTAGTGAGGGTTAGCGCGGGCTATGAGTGAGTTGAACCCACTCATAGCGGCGGCATCAGCGCCTGTACTCCCGCATGAACTCGACCATCTGCGGGGCCGTCCCATAGATGCGGTCAATCTGGCCGGCGTTTACTTCCGCGTACATGAGTCCGCGATCAGGCGCGGGCGGGTGGCTCGGCTTCGGCTGCGCTTCCTTCCGCAGGCGGATCAGATCCACCAGCTTCAGCTTCGGGCACCCCGGAACGATCCGGCTGCCCCGGATCCCGACCCGTTCCCCGCCCGGGCAGGCGAAGTACGCGCCGAACGGCGGTCCGCTGTCCTCCTCCCGGCTCGGCAGGTGGAGGACCATCTCGCCGTGCCGGCAGCGGACCGTCCCGTCCGAGTGGACGGTCAGGCCGGGCCAGTCCTCGTGGTCGATCTCCGCGACGATCCGCACCTGCTGGCCGATCGCCTCGGCCAGGGTCTCCGCCATCCGCCGCTGCTGGGTCGGGATGTCGGTGTCCCCTCGGCGGACGGAGGGGAGCAACTCCTCCGTGACCCAGTTCCTGAACGGCCTGGAAGACGTCTTGTTGGACCTCATCAGCAGTGAGTAGAGGCCAGCTTCACTCACCACGCGCAGGAATGGATTTCCACGGCCGTACAGTTTCTGACCTGCGGAATCGTCGTAACCATCGCTTTTGGCGATGGTTACCAACCGCATGTCGACGGTGCGGTGCTGGCGTTCCTCCAGCCGCTTGAGGGCGTCGGCCGGGTTCCGTCGTCCCAGCACCCGACACACGTCCGCCGTGACGAACCACGGCTCCCCGTCGATCATCACGACGCGGATCGGCTGCCCCGTGACCGGGAAGCTCGACCGCACCAGCACCATCTCTTCCTGCTGCCCCTGTTCGTCGTCCATCAGGACGCTCCTCCTTCTTCCGGGTGATGGCAGAACTGCCCGGAGCAACGAGGCCAAACAGGTGAGGTGGCTGGTGCGAGGTTGACGCATGGATGCACGAGTGGTGCCGACTGGATGCACGAGTGGTGCCGACCCGGCGCGCGTTGGTGCGTGTACGCCGGGTGGTGCGCGCCGATGAGCCTCAGATGGTGACGGCGAAGTTGGCTAGCACCCGGTCGGCCAGCTCCTTGTCGCCCTCGACGGTCACCGGGCCCGGTCGGCCCCGGCCGCAGGCGAGGCGGACGTACGTCTCCCAGTCCATGGTGAGCTGGACGTCGGGGGCCAGGCTGATCGACTCGTCCACGGTGCCGCGCCCGGCGGCGTCCACCCGGACGGTGCGCAGGAACTCCACCGGGCCGGTGACGTCCACCACCAGGGCCGTCCCGGCCGGGGCGCCGGCGTTGTGGGCGACGGCCTTGGGCAGCCGCTCCAGCAGGGAGTCCCGGGTGATCAGCGCACCCGGGGCGGCCAGGTTGCCGGGGGTCTCCAGGGCCCGGCGCAGGTCCTGCTCGTGCACCCAGACGTCGAACGCCCGCATCCGCAGCAGCTCGTGGTACGGGACGTTCCCGGCGAGCGGGCCGGCCGACCAGCGCACCGGCTCGTCGGGCGCCTGCTTGGCGTTCCGCAGCGCGCGGGAGCGGCGGATGATCGTGTACTCCAGCTCGCTGGTCATCTCCAGCGCCGTGTGGCAGCGGCGCTTGTCGACCGGCAGCTCGATGTAGCGGGCGAACTCGGTGGTCACGTGGCGAAGATCACGCGGCAGCGAGTGGATCGGACGGGGATCGCCGAGCAGCTCGGACTCGACCGCGATCACGTGCGACACGATGTCCCGGACCGACCAGCCGGGGCACTCGGTCGCCCGGTTCCAGGATCCCTCGGGGAGGGGGGCGACCAGCTCCGATATGGACTCGATGCTGTGCGTCCACGCCTCGGTGTAAGCCTGCACGGTCTGGTTGTCCGTCACGGGAATCTCCGGCCCTCCGTCAGCTTTCCTACGGTTCGCGCCCGGTCATCGCGGCCGGCCGGGATGGTCCGGCTTCCGGGCGCTCACGCTAACCGCACGTTACGCTGCCGGGAGACAGCTGGGCAGCGCTTTCGGGTGACGATCGTAGGACTCTTGCCGTGGACGGTGGTACTGTGCGCGCTTCATTGATCCAACTCGGGGTCTCCGACGCCGAGCCGCCCGCCGAGCGACGGGCCCGCGCCGCGGCGCTGGTACGGGCGCAGCAGGACGCCGACCTGGTGGTGCTGCCGGAGCTGTGGCCGCTCGGCGGCTTCGCCTACGACCTCTGGTCGGAGGGCGCCGAGACCCTGGACGGGCCCACCTCGGACGCGATGGCGGCGGCCGCCCGGGCCGCCGGGGTCTGGCTGCACGCCGGTTCGATCGTCGAACGCGACCCGGACGGGCCGATCTACAACACCTCGATGCTGTTCGCCCCGGACGGCGAGCTGGTGCACACCTACCGCAAGATCCACCGCTTCGGCTTCGACAGCGGCGAGGCGGTGGTGATGGGCGCCGGGCAGGAGATCGTCACCGCGCCCACCGACTTCGCCACCCTGGGCCTGGCCACCTGCTACGACCTGCGCTTCCCGGAGCTGTTCCGGGCGCTGCTGGACGCCGGCGCGCAGCTGCTGGTGGTCCCGGCCGCCTGGCCGGCCCGGCGGCGCGAGCACTGGACGCTGCTGGCCCGGGCACGGGCGGTGGAGGAGCAGGCCTTCGTGCTGGCCTGCAACACCGCCGGGACGCACGCCGGGGTCGAGCAGGCCGGGCACAGCATCGTGGTGGACCCGTGGGGCCGGGTGCTGGCCGAGGCCGGGGACGACGAGCAGGTGCTGACCGTCGACTTCGACCCGGCCGAGGTGGGCAAGGCGCGCGAGGAGTTCCCGGTGCTGCGGGACCGCCTGCTCGGCATCCCGGCACCCGTCCAGCGGTAGGGCCCGAGGCGTTCCGGAGGGTTGGTTCGTACCTGCTCCGGGCCGGTTTGAGAAGATGAGCACTCGTCGTGTTCCCTGCCGCTGGTCGGCCGGTCCGTCGCGGGTCGGCCTGGCGGCCTGCCCGAGGAGGTCGCGCGCATGTCCGGCAACGGCGCAAGCGACACCCCCCGTCCCGTCATCCACCGCAACAGCCTGCGCGAGCAGATCGCCGGCGCGCTGCGCGAGGAGATGATGGCCGGCCGGCTGGCGGCCGGGCGCAACTTCACCGTCAAGGAGATCGCCGAGCTGTACGGCGTCTCCGCGACCCCGGCCCGCGAGGCGCTGGTCGACCTCGGCGCCCAGGGGCTGCTGCGGACCGAGCACCACCGCGGCTTCACGGTGCCGGAGCTGTGCTGGGAGGACTTCCTGGAGATCTTCGAGTCCAGGGTCCTGCTCACCGACAGCTTCTACCGCCAGTTCTCCACCCGCCGGGCGCTGCCCGACCTCACCCGGCTGCCCTCGCTGAGCCGCCGGGCCGACGCGGCGGTCCGGGCCGCCCGGGCCGGGAACCTGGACGTGATGGTGGGCTGTGACCGCCGGTTCTGGCAGGAGGTCTCCGCTCTGCTCGGCAACCGGCGGATCGGCGACTACCTGGACTGGCTGCGGGTGCAGTCCTGGATGTTCGCCGCGCCCTACCTGCGGGAGATGCCCGCCCTGGGCGGGGTCTGCTGGGACCGCCACCTGGACCTGGTCGAGGCGATCGGGGCCCACGACCTCGAAGCCGCGCACCGGATCATCTGCGAGTACAACCTGTTCACCGTCCGGCTGCTGGCCGGGCTGGCCGGGCGCCCGCTGGAGTCGGTGACGGTGCTCGGGCTGCTCACCGAGGCGGCCGGGGCGGAGCCGCTGCCGGTACCGGTCGAGCCGCCGGTGTCCTCGCCGCCGCTCCCGGCGGAGCCCGCCGCGGAGCCCGGGACGGCCCGGGCCGGGCGGCCCCGGCAGGGCGGGGAGGTCGGCCGGGAGCTGGGCCGTGAACTGGGCCTGGGCCTCGGCCTGGTGCCGCAGCCGCGCTGGGTGCCGTACGGACGGTTCGGCCGGCGGCCGGCCGAGGCTCCGCAGGGACGGCCCGATCCGCACGCCGCGCCGGGCCGGTAGGGTGGGCGGGCGTCGAACCCGGTGCCCTGGCAAGGGCCGTCCGGGTACCGACTCCGCCCCCCGTCGTCGCCCCGCCCCGCGGGCGATCCCCGCCGTCCGGAGAGGAACTGCCGGCCATGGCCTGCGACCTCTGGCTCGTCCCGCTGGTGGACGTGCTGAGCCACAGCCCCGACAACCCCTTCCGGGACGACCTCGCGCTCTACAACGCGGTGCTGACCTCCCGCGGGCTGCCCCAGGTGCCGGTCTACCAGTACGTCCCCGGGCTGAGCGGAGCGGTCGAGCCGATAGCCGCCTTCGACTACGACTCGCTGCACTTCCTGCGCCGCGCCTACCTGCTGGGCCTCACCGGTCTGGACATCACCCCGGTCGACGCGCTCGGCGGCGACTACGAGCAGCTGTTGGAGATGTTCGAGAGCAGCGCCGAACAGTCGCACCTGGTCTGGCACTTCGACCACGCCGGCGCGTACGTGCCGATCGAGTTCCCGACCCCGCTGGTGGACGACGCGCTGCTCGCCGGCGGCGGCCCGCTCGGCTCCAGCCACGGGCTGCTGCGCGAACTGCAGGCCGTGGCGCCGGCGCTGGGCATCGACCCGCTCAACCCGCCGGACCCGACCCGGCCGCTGGGCCCGACCGGCCTGGAGCAGCCGTTCGGTCCGCCGATCGACGACGTGCACCCCTTCGCCCGCGAGCGCCACGCCTGGTCGGGCCTGTACGCGGCGGCGACCCGGAGCCTCGCCCAGGGCTCGATGATCGTCTTCGCGTAGCGCCGTACCACCGGGGTGCGTCCGTCGATCCGCGCGTCCGGCGCGAACCGCCGGACACGTCCAGGGGCGCGCCCTACCGCAGCGGTCCCTCCGGCGGCCGCTGGCGCGGCATGGTGGGCCTGGTCCCCGGCGGCGGCAGCACCCGCACCTGGGCGCCCACCCCGGGCTCGGTGCGCCCGCCCCAGGCCCCGGGGGCCTGGGTGGGCAGCTGGGTCATCGAGGCGCGGAACTCCAGCATCCACTCCGAGGTCTCGGTGCGGACCATGTCCGAGACGTCCTCGCAGAACCGCCGCAGCACGCCCAGGCAGCGCTCGGCGGCCTCGCCCGCGGTGCCCTCGGTCGGGCCGAGCACCTCGCGCACGCACTCCGACGCCCAGTCGAACTGGAAGGCCTCCAGGCGGCGTTGCAGCGCCTGGGCGATGGAGACGTCCCGCATCCAGCCGGAGGTGAGGCCGAAGGCCCGGTCGGTGCCGTAGCAGGCGGCGGCGAGCGCGAAGCTCACGTAGCCCCAGCCGGCGCCGTGCGAGAGCGCGCCGGTCAGGTCCACCAGCGGGCCGGTCACCCCGCCCACCGCGAAGCCGGCCGTGCCGAAGCGCAGCAGGCGCGCCCAGCGGCGCTTCCAGATCCGGTCCCGGCGGTACCACTCGATCGCCTCGACCGCCCGCTCCTCGGACCAGCGGTAGAGCTCCTCCAGTCGCTCGGCGGGCTCGCCCCAGTCCCCGAGCGGGAACTGTCGGGTGCTCAGATCGGTCCGGCGGCGGGTGGAGGCCCGCCGGGCGACGGCGGCGGCGGGCGGGTCCTCCTCACCGATCTCCTTGCCCCAGGCACTCTCCTCGGGCTGCATTTCCGGCTGGCTCACCTGTGGGGCTCCCTGTGGCGGGCGGGCGGCTTGGTCTGGCGGCGCATCGGCTGACGTGACGTCTGCCGGTGGTTGTCCAACAGCACTTCTTACCGCCAAATGGCTGACCGTGGGGGCGCTTCCACGGTGATCGTTATCGGTTTCGGCCACCGGAACCCGAGGTGAGCGGGTTGCGGGGGTCGGCGAGATTTCACCCGTCCGAGCGAGGCGCCGGTGACCCGCCGTCCTGACCCGGACACCCGCCGCGCATCCGGACCCTCCGGGCTTGGAGATTCCTCCGGCGTCGTCGGCGTACGGAGCTCTTCTCCTGGAGGATCCGACGGGACCGGAGAGCGGCCGGAACAGGCCACCGACTACGCTGCCTGGCGTGAAGGTCCTCGTCATCGGCGGCGGCGCCCGCGAACACGCCCTGTGCCGCTCCCTGTCCCAAGATCCCTCCGTGGCCGAGCTGCACTGCGCCCCGGGCAATGCCGGGATCGCCGGCGTCGCGACGGTCCACCCGGTCGACCAGCTGGACGGCGCCCAGGTCGCCGAACTGGCCGTGCGGCTGGGCGCCGACCTGGTCGTGGTCGGCCCCGAGGCCCCGCTGGTGGCCGGCGTCGCCGACGCCGTGCGCGCGGCCGGCATCCCGGTGTTCGGCCCCTCCGGCGCGGCAGCGCAGCTGGAGGGCTCGAAGGCCTTCGCCAAGGACGTGATGGCCGGGGCAGGGGTGCCCACCGCCCGTTCCTACGTCTGCACCACCCCCGAGGAGGCCGCCGCGGCGCTGGACGCCTTCGGCGCGCCGTACGTGGTCAAGGACGACGGCCTGGCCGCCGGCAAGGGCGTCGTGGTCACCTCCGACCGCGAGGCCGCGCTGGCGCACGCCGCCGCCTGCGAGCGCGTGGTCATCGAGGAGTACCTGGACGGCCCCGAGGTCTCGCTGTTCGCGATCACCGACGGCACCACCGTGCTGCCGCTGCAGCCCGCGCAGGACTTCAAGCGCGCGCTGGACGGCGACGAGGGCCCCAACACCGGCGGCATGGGCGCCTACTCGCCGCTGCCGTGGGCGCCGGACGGCCTGGTCGAGGAGGTCCTGGAGACCGTCCTGCAGCCGACCGTGGACGAGCTGCGCCGCCGCGGCACCGAGTTCTCCGGCCTGCTGTACGCGGGCCTGGCGCTCACCTCGCGCGGTACCCGGGTGATCGAGTTCAACGCCCGCTTCGGCGACCCGGAGACTCAGGTCGTGCTGGCCCGGCTGCGCACCCCGCTGGCCGGCGTCCTGCTGGCCTCCGCCACCGGCGCCCTGGACCAGCTGGAGCCGCTGCGCTGGGACGAGGGCGCCGCCGTCACCGTGGTGATCGCCTCCGAGGGCTACCCGGCCGCGCCGCGCACCGGCGACCCGATCGATGGTCTGGCCGAGGCCGAGGCCGACGGCACCGCGTTCGTGCTGCACGCCGGCACGAAGGCGGACGAGGACGGCCGGGTGCTGAGTGCCGGCGGCCGCGTCCTGTCGGTCACCGCGACCGGCGCCGACCTGGCCGAGGCGCGCGACCGCGCGTACGCCGCCGTGGACCGGATCTCCCTCAAGGGCGGGCAGCACCGCACCGACATCGCGCTCAAGGCGGCCACCGCCTGAGGCACCGGCACCCCCTGCGGCCCCCGTGCGAACCGCTCGCACGGGGGCCGCGCTCGTCAAGGGCGAGCGCGCCGAAGGGGCGCGCCGGTGCCGAAAGGGAGAAGCGACAAGCGAGGCACGAGCGCCGGAGCGCCGACCGTCGGCACCGGGTCAGAGCGCCCCGGAGGCGAGCGCGCCCGAAGGAGAGGGCAAACAACCCGCAGGGCGCAGCGCCCTCGGCGTTTCCCGGGCCGGAGCGGTTCCGGGGGCCGACGCACCGTTCGGCGGCCGGATTCCAGCCCATCGGGTGACAGCAACCGCATCCAGCTGACGTAACCGCGCGCTCGGCCTTATGGTGCGCTGGATCGCAGTGCGACGGGGCCGTGCGCCGGGGTCGCCGCCGGGTAGCGGCGCGCCCGCGGGGGGATGCTGGACGGCGTCCGGCCGGGCGGTCGCTCGGGTGCTTCGCACCGGACCGGTCGCAGGCGTCCGGGCTGCGTCACCGAAGCAACCGGGCGGCGTCACCGGGACGAGTGGAAACCGGGTCGTTCCGGAACGCCCGCCCGGACCGGGGCGTCGAAAATGTCAGTAGCGCCACACAGCCTGCACTGCCGGGGATCGGACGCCTCCGCTTCCCGGTCGGAACTGATCATTTCGAGTCGGCTCAGGGCCCGGATCCGGGCGCCCGAGGGCTCCGAAGGGGGTGCCGCACCGTATGGCCGCAGTCGACACCACGCGCGCTCACGCCCAAGCGGTCCTGCGGGTCCGAGGCCTGGCCCTGGCCGCCGCCGTCGTGCCCGCCGCCGTCACGGTGGTCCTGCTCGCGGGCCGGTTCACCGGCCGGATCGGTGCGCCCGGTGCCCCGGACGCCGCCGGCTGGGACGCCGCCCGCTGGGCCTTCGGCGCGGTCGCCGCGCTGACCCTGCTGGTGGCCGGGCTGACCGCCTGCGCCTACCGCCGGGCCGTCCCGCCGCAGATCCCGGCCGTCCCGGTCGCCCGAGCCGAGGCCCCCGAGCTGTACCGGCTGATCGGCGAACTGGCCGACCGGCTGGACGTGCCCGCGCCCTCCGCCATCGCCCTCACCCCGGACTGCGACAGCTGGCTGGAGGACCTCCCGCCGGTGCGGCGGCCCGGACCGCTGCGGCCGCACCCCGTGTCGCCCGCGCCGGTGCTGGTGATCGGCTCGCCGTTCCTGTGGTGGATGCGGGCCGGCGAGCTGCGCGCCCTGCTGGCCCCCGTGGTGGCCGGCACCGCCGCCTCCGCCGACCCGGAGATCGCCGCCGCCCGCCGCTTCCTGCGCAGCCTGGACGCCTGCGTGGACTCCGGCGCGGGCGCGGCCCCCGGGCTCGGTGGCGGCACCCTGGCCGCCCCGCCCCGGCCGCCCCGCCGCGGCGCGGCCGGGCTCGCCGACCGGATCACCCGGCGGATCACCCGCCGCATGCTCGGCGCCTGCCGCGGCCACTCCGCCGAGCTGGAGCGCTCCGTCGCGAGCTGGGCCTCCGAGCAGGCCCGGACGGTCGACTACGGCCTGCGGATCGCCGCCCAGGAGCAGGTGGGCCTGGCCTACGCCGGCTGGGACCGGCTGCTCACCCGGGTCGCGCTGCCCGCCTGGCGGCTCGGCCGCCACCCCGCGCACCTCAACGCCGGAGTGGCCGCCGCGCTCACCGAGCTGTCCCGCCGCGACCGGCTGGCCGACGGCTACGGCAACCGGCTCGGCGACCGCCCCGCCTGCGACCTGCTGGAGGAGCCCGGCACGGTGGACCGGGCGGTCTCCCGGCTCGCGGCCGAGCTGTTCTTCGGCCGCCCGCCGGCCGGCGCCTGGGACGAGCTGGAGTGGGCCGACTACCCGACCGACGTGGTGGACGCCGGCTGGCGGGCCCGCGCCGCCGCCCTGCAGTCCGCCCTGGACCGACTCGCCCCGCAGTCCCGTCCCGGCGCCCCGACCCTCACCCGGCTGCTGGTCCGGCTCGCCGAGGGCGACGGCGAACGGCTGGCCGCCGCGTTCGCCGCCCAGCTCGCCCGCACCACCGCTCCGGCCCCGGTGCTCGAACCCGACCGCACCGGCCGCGACCTGCTGGTCGACCACGTCACCGCGATGGTCTGCTGCGCGGCCGTGGACACCGCCGGCGGCGCCCCCGGCCTGGACTGGCTGGACGGCCCGGTGCTGCTGCTCGGCGGGGTCCGCCGCACCGACCTGGCCGGCCCGGTCGCCCAGGCCGTCGAGCAGGGCCAGGACGGACCGCTGCGCGCCTGGCTGGACACCGCCGAGGTCCGCCTGGAGAAGCCCGTACGCCTCTAGGCGCGGCTGATCGTTCCCATCGGGCGCGAACGGCCCGACACGCCTCTGTCGCCCCATCGGCCACAGACGGCGCTCGGCGCCCCGGCACGCGCCCCCGTCGGGCCCCGCCTCCGGCCGTCTCCGCAGGCCGGAGGCCCTGTCCGGACGGCTCGCGAGATTTCCGACACCAATTGCTACCGTGGGGTGACGCAGCGCCAGCACTGTGTGGTGTATTAGACCGCACGCACATCCGGGGGGCACGTGCCAGCCGGACGGAAGTGCACCTGGGAGGGGCGCGTGGGGACCGAACTCAACCGCCGCTGGGAGTCGGGAACGCACGCTTACAGCGTCTCCGACCCCTTCGGCCAGGGCCCGCTGCCCTGGCTGCGCAGCCCCGACCAGTACCTGGCGGGGGCGGAGGGCGCCGTGCCCTGGTACGTCTCGGTGGACGCGCCCGGCCAGCAGCCGCTGTCGGCCGGCGCGCGGACCAAGCCGCCGGTCGGCACCCCGCAGAGCTCCAACGACGTGGACCAGCAGATCAAGGGCTTCGCCTCGGCCGGGGTGGTCCGTCCCGGCGGCTCGGTGGACTTCCGGGTCACCGTCAACCCGCCCCGTGACTTCACCGTGAGCGTCTACCGGATCGGCCACTACGGCGGCGACGGCGCCCGCCACATGATCGACAGCCCACTGGTGGCCGGCCTCGCCCAGCCGGCCCCGCTGGTGGTCGAGCGGACGGTCTCCTGCCACCACTGGTGGCACTCCTGGCGGCTGCAGATCCCGGCGCACTGGAAGCCCGGCGCGTACGTCGCCGTGCTGACCACCGCGGACATGCTGCACCGCAGCCACATCCCCTTCACCGTGCGGGACTTCGCGGACCAGGGGCGCAAGGCCGAACTGCTCCTGGTGCTCCCGGACGTGACCTGGCAGGCGTACAACCTGTTCCCCGAGGACGGCCGCACCGGCGCCAGCCTCTACCACGCCTGGGACGGCCGGGGCGGTCTGGTCGGCGAGCCGGAGGCGGCCGTCACCGTCTCCTTCGACCGCCCGCACGCCACCGCCGGGCTGCCGCTGCACGTCGGCCACGCGTACGACTTCATCCGGTGGGCCGAGCGCTACGGCTACGACCTCTCCTACGCCACCGCCACCGACCTGCACGCCGGCCTGGTGGACCCGGCCGAGCACCGGGCGCTGGTCTTCCCCGGCCACGACGAGTACTGGTCCGAGCCGATGCGCCGGGCCGCCGAGCGGGCCCGGGACGGCGGCACCTCGCTGGTCTTCCTGTCCGCCAACACCATGTACTGGCGGGTCGAGCTGACCGCCGCCGCCTCCGGCGAGCCGAACCGGCTGCTCAACTGCCGCAAGCGGCAGAAGGCCGCGCCCGGCAGCCCGGCCGTCGGGGTGCCCGGCGCGGCCAGCGCGCTGTGGCGGGACGCCGGCGAGCCCGAGCAACACCTGCTCGGCGTGCAGTACTCGGGCCGGGTCGCCGCGCCCGTCCCACTGGTCGCCCGGCACACCGCGCACTGGCTCTGGGACGGCACCGGGCTGCAGGAGGGCGACGAGCTGCCCGGCCTGGTCGCGGGGGAGGCCGACCGGTACTACCCCAAGGTGGCGCTGCCCGAGCACACCGAACGGGTGCTGCTGGCGCACTCCCCGTACCAGGACCTGTCCGGCCGCACCCGCTACCAGGAGACCTCGCTGTACCGGGCACCCAGCGGCGCGTACGTCTTCGCGGCCGGCACCTTCGCCTGGTCGCCCGCGTTGGGCCGCCCGGGACTGACGGACGAACGGATCCAGCGGGCCACCGCCAACCTGCTGGACCGGCTCTGCAAGAACTGACGTTCAGCGGTCGTGAAAGACTGCGGGGGCAGTGACCTCCCCTTTCGCGGTGCCCCACGCCCGTGAACGACCCCTGAGGACTGAACACCTTGAGCGGATTT
Source organism: Kitasatospora sp. NPDC048296 (assembly GCF_043201815.1). Lineage (NCBI taxonomy): Bacteria > Bacillati > Actinomycetota > Actinomycetes > Kitasatosporales > Streptomycetaceae > Kitasatospora > Kitasatospora sp. NPDC048296. Next base: position 183,040 of record NZ_JBICZB010000001.1, on the reverse strand, counting down.
GTCACCAAGCCCGAGCCCGTCCAGGTACCCGGCCTGGTCCACCTGCACACCGGCAAGGTGCGCGACCTGTACCGCACCGAGTCGGGCGAGCTGGTGATGGTCGCCAGCGACCGGATGTCCGCCCACGACTGGGTGCTGCCGAACGAGATCCCGGACAAGGGGCGCATCCTCACCCAGCTCTCGCTGTGGTGGTTCGAGCGGATCGCCGACATCGTCCCCAACCACGTGATCTCCACCGAGATCCCGGTCGGCGCCCCGGCCGACTGGAAGGGCCGCACGCTGGTCTGCAAGAGCCTGGAGATGATCCCGGTCGAGGCGGTCGCCCGCGGCTACCTGGCCGGCTCCGGCCTGGCCGAGTACAACGAGAGCCGTACGGTCTGCGGCATCGCCCTGCCGGAGGGCCTGGAGAACAGCTCCGAGCTGCCCGCCCCGATCTACACCCCGGCGCTCAAGGCCGAGGTCGGCGAGCACGACGAGAACGTCTCCTACGAGGAGACCGCCCGCCGGATCGGCGCCGAGCTGGCCAGCCGGCTGCGCCGCACCACCCTGGACATCTACGCCCGGGCCCGGGACATCGCCCGCGAGCGCGGCATCATTCTGGCCGACACCAAGTTCGAGTTCGGCCTGCTGGACGGCGAGCTGGTGATCGGCGACGAGGTGCTCACCCCGGACTCCTCCCGCTACTGGCCGGCCGACGAGTACCAGCCGGGCCGCTCGCAGTCGTCCTTCGACAAGCAGCTGATCCGCGACTGGCTGGTCTCTCCGGCCTCCGGCTGGGACCGCTACAGCGAGCAGCCGCCGCCGGAGCTGCCGGCCGAGGTGGTCGAGCAGACCCGGGCCAGGTACATCGAGGTGTACGAGCGGCTGACCGGCACCAGCTGGGTCTGATCCGCAGCGGCGGTGACGCCCGCGGGCACTAGATCCAGCCGTGCTCGCGGGCGATCCGCACCGCCGCGTGCCGGTTCTCCGCGCCCAGCTTGGTGGCCGCCGAGGACAGGTAGTTGCGCACGGTGCCCTGGGAGAGCGCGGCCCGTTGGGCGATCTCCGCGATCGGGGTGCCGTCCGCGGCCAGCTCCAGGACGTCCGTCTCGCGCGGGGTCAGCGGGGTCTCCCCGGCGCTGATCGCGTCCGCCGCCAGCTCCGGGTCCACGTACCGTCCGCCGGAGCGCACGGTGCGGATGATGCCGGCCAGGTCGGCCGCCGAGACGGTCTTCGGCAGGAAGCCGCGCACCCCGACCTCCAGTGCCCGCTTCAGATAGCCCGGGCGGCCGTGGCCGGTGACGATCATGCAGCGGCAGTCCGGCAGTAGCCGGCGCAGCTCGGTGGCCGTCTCGATGCCGTCCTTGCCGGGCATCTGGAGGTCCAGCACCGCGATGTCGGGCCGGTGGGTCGCGGCCATCGCCAGCGCCTCCGGGCCGGAGCCGGCCTGGGCGACCACCTCGATGTCGTCCTCCAGCGAGAGCAGCGCGGCCATGGCGCCACGGATCAGGTGCTCGTCGTCGGCGAGCAGGACGCGGACGGGCGCGGTGTCGGTCATCGGCGGGCCTTCCTCAGCGGCAGGGGGATCAGAGCGGGATGGTGGCGAGCATCCGGAAGGTGCCGGGTGCGGCGGTCGGGACGGTCAGCTCGCCGTCGTGGGCGGCCAGCCGCTCGCGCAGGCCGCGCAGCCCGGTGCCGGCGCCCTGGGACGGGATCGGGACGGCGGGCACCCCGTCGTTCTCCAGCTCCAGCACCGCCCGGCCGTCCTCCCGTCGCAGCCGGATCAGGCAGTGGGCGGCCTCGCTGTGCCGCAGCACGTTGGTGGTGGCCTCGCGGATCACCCAGCCGAGCACCGACTGCACCGGCAGCGGCAGCCCGTCGGCGTTCTCGCCCAGGTCGATCTCGCAGGCGATGTCGGCGGAGCGCAGTACCGCCCGGGCGCCGATGGCCTCGGCGTGCAGGTCGGCGGTGCGGTAGCCGCGGATGACGTCCCGGACCTCGCGCTGCGACTCCTGGGCGATCTTCTGCACCTCGGCCATCTGCTCGGCCGCCTCCGGGCGCCCGCGCCGGGCGAGCTGGACGGCGAGTTCGCTCTTCAGCGCGATGGTGGTGAGGTTGCGGCCCATCACGTCGTGCAGGTCGCGGGAGAAGCGCAGCCGTTCCTCGGCGACGGCCAGCCGGGACTGCGTCTCACGGGTGGCGTCCAGCTCCCAGACGATGGCGGTCACCCACGCGAAGCTGCGGCAGCTGCCGATCAGGATGAGCGTGCCGATGACCGCCCCGACCAGCCACCCCGAGGTGGTGGCGACGTCGACGCCGGCCAGCAGCATCGCGGGGGCGATCGCCAGTGGTAGAGCGGCCGCCGTGAGGCAGGCCCAGCGCGGCCGCAGGGCTACCCCGGGCGGGCCTGCGGCCGCGCCCACCAGGGCGGCGGCGATCACCGAGGTGAACGGCGGGCCGGGGTGGGGCGACAGCCCGTCGGAGGACGGGCCGAGCAGCAGCACGGTCCAGGAACCGGCCGTCGTGAGGACGGCATTGACGATCAGCCAGCGCCGGTAGGTGCTGGGCCGCCCCAGGTAGTGGTCGAGAGAGGTGCGGTAGGCCCGGAGGGTGACCAGGACCGAGGCGAACGACAGCACCAGGGCGACCTGGGCGGTGGAGGTCGCGCCCCCGATCCGTACCGAGGAGGCGCTGGCCAGCAGGTTTATCGGCAGCATGATCCATGCCACCAGGTAGAGCGACCAGCGGAAGTACAGCTCGGCGCGTTGCGGCTTGCCGTAACCCTTCCAACGGCGGATCGGCCCCCGGACCATCGAACTGCTCCCCGTCTGATCACGATCGTGTCGCTGCCTTCATATCAGAGGTGGAACGGGGAGGGGTCCTTCGGATTCCTTTTCGCCCGGCTCAGCGCCGCGGCTCCCAGCGGAAGTACCGGACCGCGCCCCAGACCGCCAGACCCAGCCAGATCGCGCCGGTGACCAGGTGCGGGGCGGCGGCGCCCCAGCTGCCGAGGAAGTCGGTCGCGGCGGCGGAGCCGTCGGTGCCGAACCAGCCGACCTGGATCAGCTGGAAGGCCGGGGTGGTCGGCAGCAGGCGGCAGACGTCGGCCAGCTGCGAGGGCATGACCTCCAGCGGGACGAACAGGCCGGAGCCGAACTGCATGACCAGCATGACCGGCAGAGTGGTGATGCCGGCGCTCTCCACGGTCTTGGTGAAGGCGCTGGACAGCGCGGCCAGGGCGATCATGGTGGCCAGCAGCATCACCAGGCCGACCAGCATCAGCACCGGGTTGACCGGCACGGCCAGGTGCAGGCCGAGGCTGCCGCCGACCCCGATCAGGGCGGCCATCAGCAGACCGAGGGCGAGCGAGGGGACGGCCGTGCCGAGCAGGATCTCCAGGTCCTTGGCCTCGCCGGTGCGCAGCCGCTTGAGCACCAGCTCGCCGCGCCGGCCGACGTATGCGGCGGTCAGGTTGTAGTACACGACGAAGGCCAGGACCATCCCGACCGAGCCGTAGACCAGCAGCGAGTGGACGTCCATCCCGGGGTTGCTCTCGGACTGCTTCTTGAGCAGGCTCTGCAGGGTGCTGATCAGCACCACCGGCAGCACCAGGGCGGTGAACAGCGCCGTGCGGTTGCGCAGCAGCAGGGTGGCCTCGGCGCGGCCGAGGGCGAGCAGCCGGCCGGCCGTGGTGCTCTGCGGACCGGTGGCGCGGGTGTCGGTGGGAGCGGCGGTGGTCATCGGGCGGATCCGATCAGGCGGCGGCGGGCGGGACGGGGGGAGGCGGCGGAGGCCTGCGGCGGGGCCTGGTGGGCGGCCTCGGAGGCGATCGCGAGGAAGGCCTCCTCCAGCGAGGCGCTGCGGGCGTCCAGGGCGCCGAGCGCGATCGAGTGGTGCCGGGCCCAGCCGAGCAGGTCGGTGAGGGTGTCCTGGAGGCGGGCGGTCTGCACGGTGACCTTGCGGTCGTCGACGGCGACCTCGGCCCCGGCCAGGACGGGCAGCGCGGTCCCGGTGAACTCTGGGAGCTCGAAGGTGATCCGGGAGGGCCGGCCGGCGATCACCTCGGCGACGGTGCCGGTGGTGACGACCTGGCCGCCGTGCATGATGGCCAGCCGGTCGGCGAGTTCCTCGGCCTCCTCCAGGTAGTGGGTGGTGAGCAGCACCGTGGTGCCCTGGGCGCGCAGTTCGCGGACCAGCCGCCAGACGGCGGCGCGCGCCTCCGGGTCGAGGCCGGTGCTGGGCTCGTCCAGGAACAGCACCTCGGGGCGGCCGAGCAGGGCCATCGCGAGGTCCAGCCGGCGCCGTTCACCGCCGGACAGCTGCTTGACCCGGACGTCGGCGCGGTGGCCGAGGCCGACCAGCTCCAGCGCCTCCGCGACCGGACGGGCGCCGCTGGTCATTCCGGCCCAGGTGCGGCCGGTCTCGGCGGCGGTGAGTTCGCCGGGGAAGCCGCCCTCCTGGAGCATGATGCCGATCCGTGGGCGGACGGCGGCGCGCTCGGTGAAGGGGTCGTGGCCGAGCACCCGGACGGTGCCGCGGGTGGGAGCGGCCATGCCCTCGATGACCTCCATGGTGGAGGTCTTGCCGGCCCCGTTGGTGCCGAGCAGGGCGAACAGCTCGCCGCGGCCGACGGTCAGGTCGACGCCGCGGACGGCGTGGTACTCGGTAGTGCCGGTGCCGTAGCGGCGGTGCAGGTCGGTGACCTCGATCACGCTGTCGCCGGGGCGGGAGGGCTGGCTCGTTTCCATGCCTCCAGCCTTCCGCGGCCCCGGTCGCGCGGGCAGTGCGCGCCGTCATGAGTCGGCGGTGCGAATCCACGGGTCGGCGATGACAAATGTCATGGGAGGAGCGGCGGTGGACCGCGGTCAGGGAGAAGCGGGAATGCCGAAGGCCCCCCTCGATCGAGGGGGGCCTTCGTTCTGGAGCGGACGACGAGATTCGAACTCGCGACCCTCACCTTGGCAAGGTGATGCTCTACCAACTGAGCCACGTCCGCAGGATTGAACTATTGAGTTGTGCTGTGCTCGCGCACTGCGAGCGGACGACGAGATTCGAACTCGCGACCCTCACCTTGGCAAGGTGATGCTCTACCAACTGAGCCACGTCCGCATGGTGCCTGGTGGGGCACCCGCCGCCTCTTCGGATCTCTCCGTTGCGGCGACGAGGAATACTCTACAGCATCGTTCGGGGTGGTCGCCCCACCCTTTCGGTCCGGGCGGGCAGGGCGACCAGGGGCTGCGCCCCGGGAGGGTCAGTTCGCCTCGGCGAACGCCTCGTACACGTGCTTGGGGATCCGGCCGCGGGCCGGGAGTTCCATGCCGCGGGACAGGGCCCAGGCGCGCACGGCGGCCGGGTCCGGGGTGAGCGCGGTGCGCCGGAAGGACTTTCCGGTGCGGCTCTGACGGCGGCCCGCGGCGACGAACGGGGCGAGGGCCTCCCGCAGCTTTTCCGCGTTGTCCAGCGACAGGTCGATCTCGTACGACTTCCCGTCGACGCCGAAGTGGACGGTTTCTGCGGCGGCGCCGCCGTCCAGGTCGTCGGAGAGCGTGACAACTACACGCTGAGCCATGGGTGTCAATCCTCTCGGGCAATTCGGCCGCCGGTTCGCGGGGTACGTCCCGTGGCCTGATGTGCACCAACTCGCGCAAGCGCACACGGGCAGGCCTGGTGGCCCGCCGGATACGCAGCACTTGCCGCGACAGGTGGCCCTATTCTGCACCCGAAGGGGGTCGAAATCGAAGAGTTCGGCATTCTTTTCCGGATATTCACGAATCTTCGCGGGCCTCCCGGATACCGATGCGCGGGACGGGCCGATCTGTCCCCAAGTGCCGTATTCGGGTGTTCTTCGGGCGTTCATGCTCGGGGGCGTGAATCGCCGGAAACGGAGCGGTCCGGGCGGGGGGCGGGGGGTCCGGATCCCTTGTGGCGTAAGGGTCCTGGATCTACGCGCGTCACCCTCCCCGGCCAGCAATGCGGCCCGAAACGGCCGGTAGTCTGGAGTTCCCCCGCCTCACCGAAGACACCACCGGGAGTGCCAGTGGCACGCGTCGTAGTCGACGTCATGCTCAAGCCGGAGATCCTCGACCCCCAGGGACAGGCGGTGCAGCGTGCACTGCCCCGTCTCGGATTCACCGGGATCGCCGACGTCCGCCAGGGCAAGCGTTTCGAGCTGGAGCTGGAGGGCCCGGTCGACGACGCCGCGCTCGCCCGTATCCGCGAAGCCGCCGAGACCTTTCTCGCCAACACCGTGATCGAGGACTTCACCGTCCGGGTCGAGGAGGCGGCGAAGTGACCACCCGCGTCGGCGTCGTCACTTTCCCCGGCTCCCTCGACGACCGCGACGCCCAGCGTGCGGTCCGCCTGGCCGGCGCCGAGCCGGTCGCCCTCTGGCACCGTGACAAGGACCTCCACCAGGTCGACGCCGTCGTCCTGCCGGGCGGATTCAGTTACGGCGACTATCTGCGCTGCGGCGCGATCTCCCGCTTCTCGCCCGTGATGGAGACCATCATCGAGCAGGCGAAGCTCGGAATGCCGGTGCTCGGTATCTGCAACGGCTTCCAGGTGCTGTGCGAATCGCACCTGCTGCCCGGCGCGCTCACCCGGAACGACTCGCTGCACTTCATCTGCCGCGACCAGAAGCTGCGGATCGAGAACGCGGGCACGGCCTGGACCCGGGATTACTCGGCGGGCCAGGAAATCGTCGTCCCGCTGAAGAACGGCGAGGGCCGCTTCGTCGCCGACGAGCACGTCCTCGACGAGCTGGAGGCGGAGGGCCGGGTGGTCGCCCGTTACCTGGACGTCAACCCGAACGGTTCGTACCGCGACATCGCCGGCATCACCAACGCCGCCGGCAATGTCGTCGGCCTGATGCCGCACCCGGAGCACGCCGTGGAGCCGCTCACCGGTCCGACCACCGAGGGCCTGGGCTTCTTCACTTCCGTCCTGAAGCAGCTGGTGAACGCCTGATGAGCCTCGACACCGTCAAGAACGCCGAGCAGACCCCGGACGCCGCCCAGCCCTGGGCCGAGCTCGGCCTCAAGCAGGACGAGTACGCGCGCATCCGGGAGATTCTCGGCCGCCGCCCGACCGGCGCCGAACTCGCGATGTACTCGGTGATGTGGTCGGAGCACTGTTCGTACAAGAGCAGCAAGGTCCACCTGAAGCAGTTCGGCGAGAAGAAGCCGGATTCGGACGCGATGCTCGTCGGCATCGGGGAGAACGCCGGCGTCGTCGACGTCGGCCAGGGTTACGCGGTCACCTTCAAGGTCGAGTCGCACAACCACCCGTCGTACATCGAGCCCTACCAGGGCGCGGCCACCGGCATCGGCGGCATCGTGCGCGACATCCTGGCGATGGGCGCCCGCCCGGTCGCCGTGATGGACCCGCTGCGCTTCGGTGCGGCCGACCACCCGGACACCCGGCGCGTGCTGCCCGGCATCGTCGCGGGCATCGGCGGCTACGGCAACTGCCTGGGCCTGCCGAACATCGGCGGCGAGGTCGTCTTCGACTCCTGCTACCAGGGCAACCCGCTGGTCAACGCGCTGTGCGTGGGCGTCATGAAGCACGAGGACATCCACCTCGCGCAGGCCTCCGGCGCCGGCAACAAGGTCATCCTGTACGGCGCCCGCACCGGCGGCGACGGCATCGGCGGCGTCTCGGTGCTGGCCTCCGAGACCTTCGACGACACCAAGCCGGCCAAGCGCCCGGCGGTCCAGGTCGGCGACCCGTTCCAGGAGAAGCTCCTCATCGAGTGCACCCTGGAGATCTTCCGCGAGAAGCTCGTCAAGGGCATCCAGGACCTCGGCGGCGCCGGGCTGTCCTGCGCCACCAGCGAGCTGGCCTCGGCCGGCTCCGGCGGCATGCGGATCGACCTCGACACCGTGCACCTGCGCGACCACACGCTCTCGCCGGAGGAGATCCTCATGAGCGAGTCGCAGGAGCGCATGTGCGCGATCGTGGAGCCCGACAAGGTCGCCCGCTTCCTGGAGATCTGCGAGAAGTGGGACGTCATCGCCAACGTCATCGGTGAGGTGACCGACGGCGAGCGCCTGGAGATCTTCTGGCACGGCGAGCTCGTGGTGGACGTCCCGCCGCGCACCGTCGCCCACGAGGGCCCGACCTACCAGCGTCCGTACGCCCGCCCGAGCTGGCAGGACGCGCTGCAGGCCGACGCCCCCACCGCCGAGCGGCTGGCCCGCCCGACCACCGGCGAGGGCCTCAAGGCCGACCTGCTGAAGGTCGCGAGCCACCCGAACCAGGCCTCCAAGTCCTGGATCACCGACCAGTACGACCGCTACGTGCTCGGCAACACCGTGCTCTCGTACGGCGAGGACTCGGGCATGATCCGGATCGACGAGGAGACCAACCTCGGCGTCTCCGTCGCCACCGACGGCAACGGCCGCTACGCCAAGCTGGACCCGTACACCGGCGCCCAGCTGGCCCTGGCCGAGGCGTACCGCAACGTCGCGGCCGGCGGTGCCAAGCCGCTCGCCGTCTCCGACTGCCTCAACTTCGGCTCCCCCGAGGACCCGGACGTGATGTGGCAGTTCGCCGAGGCGACCCGCGGTCTGGCCGACGCCTGCCTGACCCTCGGCACCCCGGTCACCGGCGGCAACGTCTCGCTGTACAACCAGACCGGCGAGGTCGCCATCCACCCGACCCCGGTGGTCGCGGTGCTCGGTGTCATCGACGACGTCACCCGTCGCACCCCGGTCGCCTTCGCCGAGGAGGGGCAGCTGCTCTACCTGCTCGGCGACACGGCGGACGAGCTCGGCGGCTCGGCCTGGTCGCAGGTCGTCCACGACCACCTCGGCGGCCTGCCGCCCAAGGTGGACCTGGAGCGCGAGCGGCTGCTCGGCGAGATCCTGATCTCCGCCTCGCGCGACGGCATGATCGATGCCGCCCACGACCTGTCCGACGGCGGTCTCGGCCAGGCGCTGGTGGAGAGCTGCCTCAAGGGCGGTCACGGCGCGCGGATCATCGTGCCCGAGGGCCAGGACCCGTTCGTGTTCCTGTTCTCGGAGTCGGCCGGCCGCGCCGTCGTGGCGGTGCCGCGCAGCGAGGAGCTCCGGTTCAACGACATGTGCACCGCGCGTGGCCTGCCGGCCACCCGGATCGGTGTCGTGGACGGCGACAGCCTGGACGTCCAGGGGCAGTTCACCGTCTCGCTGGCCGAGCTGAAGGACGCCCACACCGGCGTCATCGAGGCCCTGCTGGCCTGACCGGCGTGCCTTCGAGGGGCGGGCGGTTCTTTCGGGAACCGTCCGTCCCTCGGCGTATGTTGGGCCCCATGCCTCCCAAGTCCCGTACGTACCAGCCACAGAAGGTCCGCGCCGCGCTGGCCGCCCAGACCGGGGCGCTGCGCGCCGCCGTGGCCGGCCTCGGCGACGAACAGCTGGACCTGCCGACCCGGCTGGGGGACTGGCGGGTGCGGGAGCTGCTCGCGCACCTGGCCGTCCAGCTCGACTTCCTCCCGGTGCACCTGGACGACCCGCTGGAGGGGCGGCCGGTGCTGGACCTGCTGGGCTGGGTCTCGGCGGTCGCCACGGTCGCACCGGCGCTGGACGCCCAGACCCGGGAGCGGGCGGCCGCCGGGTTCGGCGGGGACGCGGCCTCGGTGGCGGCCGCCTTCGGACGGGCCGCCGACGCGCTGACCGGGCTGCTGGAGCGGTCCGAAGCCGCCGACCCGGTACGGCGGTTGGAGGGCCGGCTGGGGTCGATGCTGCTCTCCGACCTGCTGGTGACCAGGCTGGTGGAGACCGTGGTGCACGCCGACGACCTGGCCGACGCGCTGGGCCTCGCCGCCTTCCCGCACGACCGCCAGGCCGTCGCCGCCGTCACCCGGCTGCTGGCGGACGCCTTCGCCGACCGGGTGCCCGGCGGCGCGGTCGAGCTGCGGATCCCGCCTTACGCGGTCGTCCAGGCCGTCCCTGGGCCCAAGCACACCCGCGGCACCCCGCCGAACGTGGTCGAGGCCGACCCGCTGACCTGGATCCGGCTGGCCACCGGCCGGGCGGACTGGGCGACGGCGGTGGCGGACGCCGGGGTGTCCGCCTCCGGGGAGCGCAGCGACCTGGGGGAGTACCTCCCGATCCTGGGTTAGCCCTTGAGCCGGCCGGCCAGGGCCTCGGCGGCCTTGCGTAGCGGCTCGCCGGCGAGGGCCGGGTTCTGGGCTTCCTGGCCGGTGGTGTTCTGGTCGAGCATCAGCACCAGGTCGCCCTCGCCGTGGAGCGCGATCCGGGCGACGGCGGCCGTACCCCCGCCCGGGGTGAGCTCGGTCTGCCCGACGGCGGGCCGGTCGCTGGAGAACTGGGACAGCTGGTCCACACCGAGCAGCCCGGCGCGCGCGATCGAGGGGAGCATCATGCTGATGCCGTAGTCGTTCTTCGGCACGGCCAGCAGCTCGACGTCGACGGTGGACGGGCCGACCGTGTACGAGCAGGTGATCTGGGCGTTCGGGGGAGTGGCCGGCATCTCGGTCATGGTCGGCGGGTGGGTGGCTCCCGAGGGCCAGGGCTGGGCCGGGACGCCGTCCCCGGCGTTGCCCTTGACGGAGCGTCCGTCCGTCACGGCGGGGGCGACGGCGCCGGTGATCCCGGCCTCGGACGCGGCCTTGGCGAAGTCGAGGCCGAACGGGCAGGTGCTGGACTTGTTCTTGAACAGGTCCAGGGCGGTCGACCGGACGCGGTCGTAGGAGAGCGCTCCGCCGCTCGTGGCGGTGTCGGTCGAGGACGAGCAGGCGGCGGCGCCGAGCGTGATCCCGGCGATGGCGAACGCGGCGGTGAGCCTTCGGCGTTGGGCAGCGGTCATGATCGCAGGCTAGTGCGAGGTCGTCCCGTCCACTTGCCGTTCAGGTCTCAACTCCGTTGCACTACGGGACGGACGGTCCGCTCAGGTAGGTGCCGTCCGCCGAGTACGGCCAGGCGTTCGGCGTGCAGCCCTTGAGGCCGTAGATCTGCTGCATCATCGCGGGCGCGGGCTTGCCCGGGCCCGGGCAGGTCTCGTGGCCGTGGCCGATCCGGTGGCCGACCTCGTGGTTGACGATCAGCGCCCGGTACTCGTCCGGCGGGCCGCTGAACTGCGGCGAACCGGTGTTCCAGCGCTTGGAGTTGACGAGCACCTGGTTGCCGATGTTGCAGTTGACCTCGCCGTGGGTGTCCAGGCCGGAGGCGCCGCAGATCTTGTCGACGGTGGCCGGGGAGGCGATCTTCACGGTGAAGTCGTACGAGCCGCCGGCGACCAGCTGGAAGCCGTTCTTGTGGTCGTTGGTCCAGCCGCGCCGGTCGCCGAGGATGCCGTGGATCTGCGCGGCGGCGGAGGCGGCGTCGATGCCGATGCCGTCCTCGACCTCGACCCGGTAACGGCGCACGGTGCCGCGGCCGACCGCCTTGGCGCTGGCGGGGGCGATGCTGAAGGTCCCGGAGCCCTTGGTGGGGCCGGGGTCCGGTGCGGTGGGGGTCTGCGTCGGGGTGGGCGCGGGCGGGGACGTCGGGGTGGGTGCGGGGGTCGGTGTGGCTGCCGCGGTGGGCGACTGCTCGGCCGGCGGGGCGATCCGGGCCTGGGCGGTCGGCGCGGGGGCGGCCGCGCCCGGGGGGCGGTTCAGCAGGAAGGCCGCGGAGCCCAGCACCAGCAGCGAGGCCACCAGGGCCGTGAGCATGCCAGGGCCTATTCGTCGACGTGCCTTGCGGCGTCGGCGGCTCCCGCCGGCGTTCCGGGGAGAAGCGGCTCCCGGGCGGGAGGATCGGGCTGCGGGCACGAAACGGAACCCTGGCACGGAGAACGGGTGAATGTCCATGGACGAGGTGGGCGATCTCGGGGGTACGCCGGGCGCGTCGTGTGGATCTCGCCGGATCGGGCCCCGGCGGCCCCGTCCGGCACCGAGTCGGGGCCCGATCCAGCTCACGGGCGGTTGACCCCTGGGCCTCGGATGGCAGACTGCACTGCATGGCGATTCACAAGAATCTTCTCGACGGCCCCGAACCGACCCTCCTGCCGGAGGACGAGCACCCCTACCGGATGCTGGCGGAGGAGTCGGCCTCACCGACCCAGGTGGCGGCCGACTTCCCGGCCTTCTGCCTCGCCTGGGCCATGCTCGCCGACGACGCCTACGCGGCCGGTCGTTACGTCGAGTCGTACGCCTACGCCCGGACCGGCTACCACCGTGGCCTGGACGCGCTGCGTCGCAGCGGCTGGAAGGGCCACGGACCGGTGCCGTGGGAGCACCGCGGCAACCGCGGCTTCCTGCGCTGCCTGGCGGCGCTCGCCCGGGCGGCCGGCGCGATCAAGGAGACCGAGGAGGAGGCCCGCTGCTGGCAGTTCCTGAAGGACAGCAGCTCGGAGGCGTACGCGGAGCTCAAGCAGTAGCTCAAGCAGTAGTGCAAGCAGCGGCTCAAGCAGTGGCTCAAGCAGGAGCGATCGCGGAGCTCGATCAGGAGCGACCGCCGAGCCCGAGCGGTAGGACCACATGACCGTGCCCCCGGCGGAGGACCGCCGGGGGCACAGCCGTTGTCACGCTCGTTCCAGCGGGCTCACTTCAGGCGCTTGCCGGCCGAGCGCAGCTGCTCGGCGGCCTCGACCACGCGGGCGGCCATGCCGGCCTCGGCCAGCTTGCCCCAGGTGCGGGGGTCGTAGGTGTTCTTCTTGCCGACCTCGCCGTCGACCTTCAGCACGCCGTCGTAGTTGGCGAACATGTGGCCGGCCACCGGGCGGGTGAAGGCGTACTGGGTGTCGGTGTCCAGGTTCATCTTCACGACGCCGTTCTCCAGCGCGGTGGCGATCTCCTCGGCGGTGGAGCCCGAGCCGCCGTGGAAGACGAAGTCGAACGGGTCGGTCTTGCCGTACTGCTTGCCGATCGCGTCCTGCAGCTCGCGCAGCAGCTCCGGCTTCAGCACGACATTGCCCGGCTTGTACACGCCGTGCACGTTGCCGAAGGAGGCGGCCAGCAGGTAGCGGCCCTTCTCGCCCAGGCCCAGCGCCTCGGCGGTGCGCACGGCGTCGTTGACGGTGGTGTACAGCTCGTCGTTGATCTCGTGCGAGACGCCGTCCTCCTCGCCGCCGGTCGGGGTGATCTCGACCTCAAGGATGATCTTGGCGGCGGCGGCCTGGGCCAGCAGCTCCTGGGCGATGGCCAGGTTGTCGGCCAGGGTCTCGGCCGAGCCGTCCCACATGTGCGACTGGAACAGCGGGTTCTCGCCCTTGGCCACGCGCTCGGCGGAGATCGCCAGCAGCGGGCGGACGTAGCCGTCCAGCTTGTCCTTGGGGCAGTGGTCGGTGTGCAGCGCGACGGTGACGTCGTACTTGGCGGCGACGATGTGCGCGAACTCGGCGAGCGCGACCGCGCCGGTCACCATGTCCTTGTTGTGCTGACCGCCCAGGAACTCCGCGCCACCGGTCGAGATCTGGATGATGCCGTCGCTCTCGGCCTCGGCGAAACCACGCAGAGCGGCGTGCAGGGTCTGCGACGAGGTGACGTTGATGGCCGGGTAGGCGAACTTGCCCGCCTTGGCCCGGTCCAGCATCTCGTTGTAGACCTCGGGAGTTGCGATGGGCATGCGATCCGCTCCTGTCGGGTTGCGGCGTACGGACGGTGCTGTCCGACGCTGTGTACGCCTTCGTGACGACTCCGTGCCGGCCCGCCGACGCGCGGCGCTGCGGTGTGGCTCTCCGGCACCAAGGTTCGAGGCGGCCTCCGCGGTACGACCATGAGGGTGGTGGGCCGACGCGGGGCAGGACGCCGGTGCCATCTTCCCAGACTCGTGCCCGCAGGTCAGCAGGAGCCCGCCTGTCGGAACGTCGAGCTGGGACGCTCGGCCGGAAGCCGTCGCAGGGCTCGGCCGGAAGTCGTCGGCAAGGTACGCCCGCTATCCTGCGCCCGTGGACTACAACCAGCTGGCCGTCAATCTGCTCGACGCCAAATCCCTGATCTCGTCCCTCGGCGCCATCGGGCTCATCGCGATCATCTTCGCGGAGACCGGCCTGCTGGTCGGCTTCTTCTTCCCGGGCGATTCGCTGCTGATCCTCGCGGGCGTCGCCGCCTCGAACGCCGCCTCCTCGGTGCTCGGCGACGGCGCCAAGCTGCCGATCGCCGTCCTGCTCATCGGCTGCCCGATCGCGGCGATCGCCGGCGCCCAGCTGGGGCACCTGATCGGCGCCAAGGTCGGGCCGAAGATGTTCGAAAAGCCGGATTCCAAGATCTTCCGCCGCGAGTACGTGGTGAAGGCGGAGGAGTACTTCAACAAGTTCGGCTCGGGCAAGGCCGTGGTGCTGGCCCGCTTCATGCCGATCATCCGGACCTTCCTGAACCCGGTCGCCGGCACCCTGGAGATGCCCGCCAAGACGTTCTTCCTGTGGAACGCCATCGGCGGTGTGCTCTGGACCGAGTCCATGCTGCTGATCGGTTACTTCTTCGGTGACGCGCTCGCCCCGGTGATCGACAAGTACCTGATCCCGGCGGTGCTGCTGATCGTCCTGCTGTCGATCTCGCCGATCCTGATCGAGGTCATGCGGGAGCGCCGCAAGAAGAAGGCGGGCGTCGTCGACACCGCCGTCGAGACCGCGCAGAGCGGCGGCGGGCGGCACCGGCGCGGCTGAGGCCGGCCGGCTGGGTTCAATGCGAAGGGCCGGGCTGTTCCACGTGGAACAGCCCGGCCCTTCGCATTGTCCGTTCGGGCTCGACGGGGTCAGAGGCCCAGGTCGTCCAGGTCGTACGCGGTCACGTACTCCAGGCCCTGCTCCTCGACGGCACCCGCGCCACCGCGCTCGACGATCACCGCGACGCCGACCACCTCGGCGCCCGCCTCGCGCAGCGCCTCGACGGCGGTCAGCACCGAGCCACCGGTGGTGGAGGTGTCCTCGACCGCCAGCACCCGGCGGCCCTTCACGTCCGGGCCCTCGATCCGGCGCTGCAGGCCGTGCGCCTTGCCCGTCTTGCGGACCACGAAGGCGTCCAGCTTCCGCCCGCGCGCGGCGGCGGCGTGCAGCATCGACGTGGCCACCGGGTCGGCACCCAGGGTCAGGCCGCCGACGGCGTCGTACTCCAGGTGGGAGGTCGCGTCCAGCATCACCCGACCGACCAGCGGGGCGGCCTCGCCGTCCAGCGTGATCCGGCGCAGGTCGACGTAGTAGTCGGCCTCCTTGCCGGAGGAAAGGGTGACCTTGCCGTGCACGACGGCCTTGTCCTTGATCTGTGCCAGCAGGGCGTCGCGGTCGTTGCTCATGAGCGTTCAGTCTAGGGCCTGTCCTCGGACCCCCGCCTGCCCCGCCGCGCGCGGCGCTTTCGACAGGCCCTAGCGGCGGCGCAGCGCCCTCACCAGCACCACGGCGCCGCCCAGCAGTGCCACCGAGCCGCCGATCACCCACGGCACCGCGCTGCGGCCACCGCTGCCCGGCACCACGATGCCGCCGGCCTCGCCGCCCCAGCGGGACGCCGCCCGGGCCCGAGCACTGCGGGCCGGCATCGCCGGGGCGTACCGGCCGCGCGGTGGGGCGTGGTCCACCTCCTCGGCCGAGCGGCCGACGATGCTGCGGCGGACGGGGCCGCTGAGCTCCGGCTCGTCCTCGTAGGCGAACAGCGGCTCGACGGGCACCTCCTCGGCGACCTCGTCCGTGCGGCCGCCGCCCTCGGCCTCGGCGTCCTCGCCGTCCTCGTGGTCGTCGGCGGAGCCGGTGGGGAGGCCGAAGCGCTCGGCGTCGGCGTCGGAGAAGGCGATCAGGTCGGAGAGGTCGTCGTCCAGGTCGTCGCCGGGCAGGTCCTGGCGGTCCTCGATGGAGACCACCTCGGCCTGGGTCCCGGTCTCCTCCCCGGCCTCCTCGCCGGTCTCCTCCTCGGCCTCCTCGGCCTCCTCGGCCTCCTCGTCCGCCGGTTCGGCGTCCTGGGAGGTGAGCGCGGCGGCGAAGCGCTCCAGCAGACGGCGACCGGCGGCGTCGAGGGTCTCGGCGTCGAACTCGGTCAGCCGGCCGGTGGCGCTCAGATCGCCGGTGAAGCGGATCGCCGCGGTGCCCTCCTCGGCGCCGTCCACGACGCTGACCCGCACGGTGGCGGTCGCCTCGCCGCTGCCCCGGGCCTCCTGACCCTCGGCGAGCACGGTGAGCACACCCTCCCGGCCCTCGATCAGCGACAGCACGCCCTTGTAGGTGATCGTGGAGCCGCCGACCCGCAGCTTCAGCCGCCCACCGATCTCCTCGGCCGACCCACTCCCGACCGCCGCCGGCTCGGTGCTCAGCCCCGGCACGCTCCGCGCCAGCAGCGCCGGATCCTGCAAGGCCTCCCGCACCAGCTCTGCGGACATCGGGACGACAACCTCATGCTCCATGCCACGGAGCCTACCGACTGGGCCCGGTCCGGTCCCTACCTACCGCCACCCGACTTTCCCCCGCCCCGCCCGCCACGGCCCGCAACCCGTTGCTCCCGTCGGGGACAGGCCCTTTCGCCGCAGGCCGGGGCTCGCTTCTGCTCAGCGCAGCCCCAGCAGGGTCAGTGGCGCCGGGGGGCGGGCGGGGCGGAGGGCGGTGAGGTGGGTGGTGGAGGTGCGGAGCGTGTCGGGGGTGAGGGCGCGGGGTGGCGGGGCGTCGGGGTCGAGGGTGAGTGGGGGTTGGGTGGCGGCGGCGAGCAGGAAGTCCTGGGTGGCGTCCGCGGGTCCGGGGCGGCAGGTGGCGGTGGGGCTGCCCCGGACGGCGTACGGGGTGGTCCGCAGGCCCGCCGCGCGGAGGCCGGACTCGATCTGCCAGAGGCCGCCCTCGTCCCCGCCGGCCCGGACGGCGATCCGGCCGCCGGGGGCGAGCAGCCGGGCCGCGAGGCCGTAGAACTCCTGGGAGTGGAACTTGACCGGCCCGCCGTCCGAGGGGGCGGGCAGGTCGGCGAGCACCACGTCGTACTCGGCGTCGGGCGCGCCGCGCAGCCAGGCCATCGGGTCGGCCGCGGTGGTGCTGACCCGGGGGTCGTCCAGGGCGTGGCCGGTGAGGTCGGCGAGCCCGGGGTCGGTGCGGGCGAGCCGGGGGAGGGCCGGGTCGGCGTCGACCAGCCGGACGGACTGGACGCCGCGGTGCCGGAGCACCTCCCGCAGGGCGAGGCCGTCGCCGCCGCCGAGCAGCAGGACCCGGGTGTCCGGCCCGGCGGCCATGGCCGGGTGGACGAGTGCCTCGCTGCCCCGGTACTCGTCGGGTCCGCAGACCGCGAGTCGTCCGTCGAGGTAGAGCCGGAGCGGGCCCTCGGCGGGGCCGGTGAGCACGATCTCCTGGTACCGGCTGCGGGTGGCGTAGCGGATCTGGTCGCCGTAGAGGGCGTGCCGGGCGGCGCGTTCGATCGCGTCGGAGCCGACGGCGGCGGCCGCGAGCAGGGTGAGGACGACCGCGCAGCCGAGCCAGAGCAGGCGTCGTATCCGGGGCGCCGGTTCCTCGCGGAAGAGCCAGAGCACCACGGCGGCTCCGGCGACGGCGTTGACCGCCCCGGTGAGCAGGGCGCCGTCGCCGGGCCCGAGGCCGGGGAGGATGAGGAAGGGGAAGGCGAGGCCGCCGATCAGTGCCCCCACGTAGTCGGCGGCGAACAGGTCGGCGGCGGCGCGGCCGGCGTCCTCGCGTCGGATCCGTTGGATGAGGGTCATCAGCAGCGGGATCTCGGCGCCGATCAGGATGCCGATGAGGCAGGTGAGGCTGACCGTCGCGGCCTGGTAGCGGCCGATCCAGGCCCAGCAGGAGTACAGGGCGAGGACGGAGAGTCCGCCGGTGAGCGCGAGGGCGCATTCGACCAGGGCGAAGGCGGTGGCGGGCCGGCTGGTGAGCCGTTTGGCGAGCAGTGAGCCGAGGCCCATCGCGAAGACCATCACGGAGAGCACGACCGAGGTCTGGGTGACGGTGTCCCCGAGCAGGTAGTCGCCGAGTGCCACGAGTTCGAGCTCGTAGACGAGTCCGCAGGCCGCGCAGACGAACGCGGCCAGGAGGACGGCCAGGCGGGCGAGCCGGGGGTGGGATCGCAGCCGGGATCGACGGCGGGTGGGCAGGGGGGTGAGACTTCGCCCGGTCAGGGGTGGGGTGCCGTGGTCGAGGTCCACTCGCGGGCGTGCGGGCGGACCGGCCGGATGGTTGATCACGAACAAACGCTAGGGGACGTGCGGGACGGATAGCTGCGCCCATTCGACGGACAGTGCGGGCCTTCGGATTGACGAACCGTTCCTGCGTACGATTCGTCGGCTCGCGCCGTGTGACGTATGAGCGGATCGGTGCTCCCGCCCGGGCTTCGGGCGGTCACGCCCCCGACACCACCAGCGAGGAGCGGGTGCAGACCAGCTGCCCCTCCTGCGGGTAGGCGTGCCAGGTCCGCCAGAGCAGCCGGTCCGTGCCGCCCTGGGTGACCAGCGCGGTGAAGGCGCTCGGGTCGCCCGGGAAGACCCCGGCGAGGCCGCGCGGGTGCCCCTCGACCAGGGCCAGCAGTTCCTGGGCGCGGGCCGCGAAGTCGTGCGGGGGCAGGACCTCGATCCGGGCGGCGAACTCGTACTCCCAGCCGCCGACCTGTTTGGCCACCCGGGCGGGCAGCGGGGTGCTGCGGCCGGGCAGGCAGGCGACGGTCTCCAGGCAGCTGCCGGGGCCGGCGTCGATCACCACCTGGTGCGAGGCGCCCAGCAGGCGCAGCTGGAGGGTGCCGGGGGTACCGGGGCGGCCGCCGTCGAGTCTGAGGTCGCGGACCGCGAGCGCGGGCAGCGGTTCGCCGCCGAGGCACCAGGCCAGGTCACCGGCGCGGGTGTCCGTGTAGGAGGTCTGCAGTGTGGTGAGCATGCTCGGCTCCGCGTTTCAGCTCCGTGCGCGCCCGCCGAGCAGCAGCGAGTAGGCCTAGGCGATGGCGAGGCTGTTCGTGGCTGTACGGCCCTGGGCGCGGCCGACCGTGGAAGGAAGGATTCCGGCTGGAGATTCAGCAGCAGAGAAGCACGAATACGCCGGGTCCGCCTGTGATTTACCCATCTTTGTCAAGCATTCACCGCTTCGAGCACACCTGCTTCCCGGCTCTGATCGACCCAGTGTGCGACTTTGCACAGCACGCGCCCCTGCAACCGGCCCGCGCGCCGTGCGCGCTGGGAGTGCGCTGTCCGCGCGCTTCACGTGCCGCCGTCCTCCACGCACCGGGCGTGGAGGACGGGCGGGTGTGCCAGGGAGGTCGGCTGAATTGCCTCCTTGGCAGCAAACGAGCATGCCACTCAGGTGAGTTGATGGCCAATCAAACCTGGTGCCGGGCCGGAAGTGCTTCCGTTCGAGGGGGCGCGCGGGCGCTCGGAGGCGCTGCAGCCGCGCTACGGCCTCCCGGAGCACCTCGTCCTTTTTGCAGAAAGTGAAGCGGACCAGGCTACGGCCCGCGTCGGCATCGTCGTGGAAGACGGCGTCGGGGATCGCGACCACGCCGCAGCCCTCGGGCAGGGCGCGGCAGTTGTCCAGGCGGACGACGCCCTGCGGGCGGCCGCGCTGGCGAACCACGACCTGGCGCCGATCCTGCCGTTCGAGGAGGTGTACGGCCCGCTCCTGAACTCCGCCGGAAAGGCCACGGCGATCGGGATCGACCCGGAGGAGCCGTACGGCGCGGACGGCGAGATCAACTACGTCTACGCCGACTTCCTCAAGTTCGGCCTGCTGTACGGCGTTTACCGCCCCGCAGGTGACGTCGGCCCGGCCGGGCCGGAGCGGGAGGACGATCTCTGGAACACCACGCTCTACCCCTACCCCGGCGGGGCCGTCGACCCGACCACTGTCCCGCTCGCGGAGCTCGGGCTGGACGTGGCCGGGGTCGACCGGCGTTTCGTGCACTTCTGCGCGGGCGTGCTCGGGGTCGAGGCGGTCGACGATCTCGGGATGCTGCGGGACACCTTCGACCAGGCCTGGCCGGACTACCGGGAGACCGTCCGGGCTGGGCTGCTGCACGTCGTGCAGAACCGGCCGCTGTCCCCGCAGTAGCCGCTTGTCAGAGCTGCTGCAGCCGCGCGACGGCCTCCTGGAGCACCTCGTCCTTTTTGCAGAAAGTGAAGCGGACCAGGCTACGGCCCGCCTCGGCGTCGTCGTAGAAGACGGCGTTGGGGATCGCGACCACGCCGCAGCGCTCGGGCAGGGCGCGGCAGAACTCGATGCCGTCCTTCTCGCCGAGCGGGGTGATGTCGGTGGTGATGAAGTAGGTGCCCTCGGGGTTGAAGACCCGGAAACCGGCGGCGGAGAGTCCGTCAACCAGCAGGTCCCGCTTCCGCAGCAGGTCGGCACGGAAGGTGTCGAAGTAGCTGTCGGGGAGGCGGAGTGCCTCGGCGACGGCGTACTGGAAGGGGCCGGCGCTGACGTAGGTGAGGTACTGCTTCGCAGTGCGGACCGCCGAGACGAGGACCGGACTCGCGGTCACCCAGGCCACTCCGTGTTCGTACACTCATTCGCATGCGACGAACGACCTCCGACCTGCGGACCTCCGCTGCTGGGCAGCCGGCGGCGATCTACTGCCGAATATCCCAGGCGGACGACGACGACCAAACCGGCGTGGACCGCCAGGAGCGGATCTGCCGGGAGATCGCCGAGCGGCGCGGCTTCGTCATCAACCCCGAGCACGTGTACGTGGACAACAGCCGGTCGGCCTGGAAGCGGAACCGGAAGCGGCCGGGTTGGGACAGCCTGCTGGGGGAGGCCCGGAACCGGGGCTTCCGGCACATCATCGCCTACCACCCGGACCGGCTGATGCGGCAACCACGCGACCTGGAGGAGCTGCTCCAGATCTCGGACGACCACGCGATCACCCTCCACGGGGAGGCGAACCGGCGAGACCTCTCGGACCCGGATGACCGGTTCATCCTGCGCATCGAGGTCGCGCACGCATGCCGGTCGTCCGACGACACGTCGCGGCGGTTGAAGTCGGCCATGAAGGACCGTGCCCAGGAGGGGAAGCCACAAGGCGGTGTCCGCCGGTTCGGCTACGTGCCGGGTGGCATGACGGTCATCGAGAAGGAGGCCGAGATCGTCCGCGAGGTGTTCGACCGCTACCTCAAGGGCGAGGGGCCGTCCCCGATCGCGCGAGACCTCCACCAGCGCGGGATCGAGACGGCCAACGGCAAGGAGTGGAACGCCGGGACCGTGCGCGCGCTGCTGGACTCCCGGCATGTTGCGGGCATCCGCATGCACCAGGGGGAGGAGGTCGGCCGGGGCACCTGGCCCGCCATCATCGACGCCGGCACCTGGGAGGAGGCCAGGACCCGGCGCGAGTACCGCTCGGCGGCGCATCGCGAGAGCCTGGACAAGG
The DNA here is from genome assembly GCF_043201815.1 of Kitasatospora sp. NPDC048296. NCBI lineage: Bacteria > Bacillati > Actinomycetota > Actinomycetes > Kitasatosporales > Streptomycetaceae > Kitasatospora > Kitasatospora sp. NPDC048296. Next base: position 161,817 of record NZ_JBICZB010000001.1, on the reverse strand, counting down.
TGCCGCAACGCTTCTACCTCCTGCGCGGCCTGGTGATGTGCTCGCGGTGCGGCACCTTGATGTCCGGCACGGCGAAGCAGAACGGTCCGGCCTACCAGTGCAACCGGCGGAACCGGAACGGCGACCAGAAGTGCGTCCGGTCGATCAGGGCGGAGTCGCTGGAGGACTTCGTACGGGACGCCGCGATCGACCTGCTCGGGAAGCTTCGGGTGGACGGCCGACTTGCCGCCAGCAACCTGTCGGACGAGGCCGTGGAGGCGGTCGAGGCGGACCAGCAGCAGCTCGCCGAGCTGAACGAGATGTGGACGGCCAAGGAGATCAGCACTGCGGAGTTCCGCAAGATGCGCAAGGAGATCCAGGCACGCATCGCGAAGGCCCAACGCAAGGTCGTCGTAAGGCCGATGGTCCTGCTGGATGGCCTGACCGGGGCCGGTGCTCGCCAGGCTTGGTTCGCCAAGGAGATGACGGACGAGCGGCGGAACGCTGTGTTGCGGTTCCTCTTCTCCGGCGTCGTGATCGACGAGCCCACGAAGTACGGCAGGTACATGGACTGGGAGCGCATCCGCATCGAGCAGAACCCGCTCTGACGTTGAGGCCGACGCGCTACCACAAGATCGGCCGAACGCGTTCGGCCGCACGCAGGCGATTGTGGTCTCGCGGGCCCGGAGTGGGTCCGTCGTCCGAGGAGGCTGCCGTCGCCGTACCACAAGATCGGCTCGCTACAGCGAGTCGCGCGTGGGCGATTGTGGTCTCGCGGACCCGGCGCGGACCGAGTAGCGCCAGGAGAAGGAAAGGCGGGATTCGCATTTCGATGAGGAGATCCAACACTGCAACCAGGGGCCTCCCGGAAGGGCGTCGTCGCAGGTCAGATGGCCTGCGGGAAATCTGATAACGATTTCGCCGAACTCCTTGCCCGGTAGATTTCGCCGAAGTCCTTGCACGGTAGATATCGCGGGTGCTTGAGTAATCCCATCCCCGGTAATTCCGCCTGCGATCTCCCCTGCCCCTACGACCTTTCCCCGCGCGGTCGCGCGCCTTCTATCACCGGTTTCCGGCCGCACCAAACCGGCATCTTCGTGGTCACCTGTGTGCGGCGACGGCCTTCGTGCCGCCGCCGGATGCCCCAGCCTGCCCTGAAACGAGGAGTTTCTGACATGACGTAGCCGCTGAGGAGCGTGCCGAGCGCCTGCCAGCATCCGGCCCGCTGACCGGCACGGGCCCGGTGTTGGAGCACCAGGTCCGTGGCCTCCGACTTCCTGACGATCGCCCACAACCCGCGCGACCCGGTGCAACCCAGGGGCCTGCCAGCCCCGCGCCTGGCCGCGAGGAGGCTCAGTTGACCCTGCCCACAAGCCCCCAGGTAGCGGCTCCCGACGTCGACGGGGCCGTGATCGCCCTGCGCCGACCCGGCGTCGCCCCGACCCGTGGCCGTTCACTCTCGGGACGGCCGGCCGACGAGCGCGCACAAGCGCTGGAGAGGGTCTGCTCCGGTTTCCGGACGACGATCAGCCCCCGCAGCGCGGCCCGCCTGGCCGACCTGATGGGGACCGCCACGGCCGGTGCTGTGGCTCTCGCGGCCTGACCGCGCCCACCCAGGGCCCGCACGCTGTGCGGATTTACCGGGTAAAGGGGTCGGCCCCTGGTGTTGGAGCACCAAGGGCCGAGACGACTCCCTGACGACCGCCCACAAATAACGATCAACACGGGTGCCTTCGGCCTGCCAGCCGGACGGCACCGCGCAAGGAGTTCCGTGTCCCAGCGTACGTTTCCCAGCTCCCGGACCGCATCCCCCTTCCAGAATGACGAGCCCACCTCGCTGGCCCTGGGTGGGCTGGGCGGGCTGCCGGTGCCGCCGCACGACCTGGACGCCGAGGCGATGGTGCTGGGCACCGGCATGTTCCAGGCCGAGGCCATCGACGTGATCCGCCCGATCCTGGAGCCGGGCGACTTCTACCGCCCCGCCCACGGCGACATCTGGCGCGCGCTGCTCGCGCTGCGCGACGAGGGCGCCCCGACCGACCCGACCGCCGTGGGCGCCCAGCTCGCCAAGGGCGGCAACCTCAGCCGCGTCGGCGGCCCGTCCTACCTGCACCGCCTGTTCACCGCCGCCGTCCCCGTCTCCGGCGCGGACTACCACGCGCAGATCGTGCGGGAAAAGGCCGAACTGCGGCGCTGGCAGGCCACCGCCGTCCGGCTGCTCCAGCAGACCGACGCCGAGGGCGCCGACCCGGAGCGGATCCGGGCCGCACTCGACGCCGAGCTGACCTCGGCGGCCGACCGGGGCTTCGGTGTGCGCGGGCAGCGGCTGACCAGGTTCGCGGTGGACGGCTGGTCCTTCGTCCAGGACCTCGGCGACCAGGTCGCCCCGATCTGGGGCAGCCGGGAGCAGACCGCCTGGGCCGACGGCGAGTCCCTGATGCTGGTCGGCCCGCCGGGAGTCGGCAAGACCACGATCGCCCACCAGATCGTCCTGGCCCGCCTCGGCCTGCTCTCGGCGGTGCTGGACATGCCGGTCGCCGAGGGCGAGCGCGTCCTGTACCTGGCGATGGACCGCCCGCCGCAGATCGCCCGCGCCTTCGCCCGCCGCGTCATGCCCGCCGACCGACGACACCTCGCGGAGCGGCTGGTCTTCTGGACCGGCCCGCTGCCCGCCAGCCTCGACCGGGAACCCAACCTGCTGGCCGAGATGGCCGAGGCCCACCGGGCGGACACCGTGGTCATCGACAGCCTCAAGGACGTCGTCGGCAAGCTCACCGACGACGAGGCGGGACTCGCCTACAACAACGCCCGCCAGCGGCTGCTTCGCTCCGGGACTCAGCTGCTGGAGCTGCACCACCAGCGCAAGTCCGGCGGCGACGCCAAGCGCGGCGAACGGCCCGTGCTGGACCGGGTGTACGGGTCGGCGTGGTTCACCGCCGGAGCCGGCAGCGTGCTGTTCCTCGCCGGCGCGGCCGGGGATCCGATCGTGAAGCTGCACCAGCTCAAGACCGTCACCGGCGACGTCGGCCCGCTGTCGGTGGTCCACGACCACACCCGGGGCACCTCCACCGTCGAGGCGGCCCTCGACCCGGCCGCCATCCTCGCCGCCTCCCCGCAGGGCATGACCGCCCGTGAGCTTGCCTGCCGTCTGACCGGCGAGGCCGACCCCGACCGCTCCGACATCGAGAAGGCCCGCAGGCGCCTGGAGAACCTGGTCAAGGCCGGCAGGGCCACACGCCAGGACGGCACCACGGGCGGGACCGGAGGCGGTCAGCAGACCCGCTACCGCTCCACCGTCCGCCACATCGCCGCCGTCTCCTGACCGGCCCACCGGTCGGAGCGGTCCACGCGACCGATCACGCCCCACCAGCCCCACCGGTCACCACGCACCGCCCACACCGCGCACGCCGACCGCCGAAACCGGCGCTCCCACAGCGCACGCGACCCTGCATGCCGTTCACGCCGCCTCCGCTGCACGCGCGTTCCCCTCCTTAAGAGGGGGAACGCGTGCGCGCCCAGCAGGCCCGGCACCCAACACCTCGACCACCAAAGGGAAGACCACCACCGCCATGCCCGCCACCACCCAGACCTCAAGCCGCGTGACCGGATGGGACTTCACCGCGGTCGGCCTGCTCGCCGTTGCCGGCTTCGCCCTCTCCTACGACGCCCTGCGCCAGACGGCCATCGCGATCCACGTCCGAGGCCCGCTCACCTACGTGTTCCCGCTGATCATCGACGGGTTCATCGCCTACAGCGTCCGCGCGCTGCTCATCCTGCGCACCGCACCACTGACGGCCCGCGCGTACGTGTGGCTGCTGTTTGGCGCCTCCACCACGGCCAGCATCTGGGCGAACGTCCTGCACGCCGTCCGCCTCAACCAGCAGACCCTCGCGGTAACCGGCCGGCTGCACCTGAGCGACATGTCGGTCGGCATCCTGTCCGCCGTCGCCCCGCTCGCCCTCGCCGGGTCCGTCCACCTCGGCATCATCACCGCCCGCCACACCCATCCCACCGAGCCCCGGACCGGCGACCCCCTCCCTGCCGGAGAGGAGTTCCGAGCAGTGAGCGGAAATCCGGTCGCTCCGCGAGTTGCGGACCGCGACGACGCTTCCGCTCCACTGCCGGCAAGCGAGCCGCACGAGGGCGGAGTCGGGCAGCCGGCGCCGGAACAGCCCTCGGTTCTCCGCTGGTCCGCAGCGGTCGGCGACCTTCCGTGGACCGTTCCGAGCAGCCCCGGGCACGCGCGGGCCGAGGACGCCGTCCCCGGTGAACCCGCAGGCCAGAGGCCGAGCGGAAATACGGCTCAGCCCCCAGCCGCCAAGCCCGCAGGCCGTCCCCCGGGCGCTTCGCTGGAGGAACTGGCCGCCATCGGCCAGCAGGCGTGGACCGACGCCCAGAAGCTCAGCCGATCCGTGGTCCGCGACGCCATCCGGGACCAGGGCCTCACGATCTCCGACCAGCGGCTCACCGAGGTCATGAGGATGCTCCGCCCCGACGACGAACCCCACCAGCAGGCCGCCGTCGACTGATTCGCGCACATCCGGGCACCTCGCCGAGCCGAGACCAGCGAGGTGCCCACCCCGCCGCACCCGGCCCAGCACCGCGCCCACTCCCCGGCCAGGTGAAGCCCGGACCGCCGCCTTCTACGCCGCATCTCCGGCACCGCACAGCCGGCATCCGCCCGGACCATCACCCGCACCCCGCCGCCTGTCCCGACAGAAATCCGGAGACCCCGTGCCCGCCCCGCAGCACCCCCGAGACACCTTTCCCGCCGTTGCAGAGCAGGGCGCCAAGAGCGGTAGGCTGATCGGCCGTCTGCTCCGCGCGTTCGGTAACTCGGCTCCTGGCGGAGCCAGTTGTACCCAGTCTCCGACACTTCGCACGGGTCTGGGGTCCTCCGCCCCAGGGGCGGAGGAGGAGGCCCGGCGCGAGGGCGCGCCAGGCCAGGAAGTCCAGGCCGAGGGCGGCCTGGACCCGGAGCAGCTCGACGCGCTGCAGCGCGACATCCTCGCGCGCGTCCGCGCCGACCAGAGCGCCACCGAGACGCCCGCCATCGTCGACGACGAGAGCGTTCGCGCCGCACGCGCCGCATTCCTGCACGAGAACACCGCAGCCCTCGACGTCCCGAAACTGAACACTCCCGAAGGCGCCCAACCGATGCCCAAGGGCAAGCACCGCAAGCACACCGGAACCCGCCGTACAGAGCGGGTCGGCCCGGTCGGCTTCACCGAAGCGGAACTCGTCGAGCTGAAGGACGCCGCCGTGCGCCACGGCTACAAGGACACGATCTCCGGATACCTCGGCGACATCGCGCTCGCGTTCATCCGGGGCGAGTTCACCGTCGACCTGCCCCTGCACACCGACCGACTCGCCCTCCAGGAGTTCCGGGCCGAGATCCGCCAGGAGATCAACGCGATCGGCAACAACATCAACCAGATGGTCCACGTGCTGCACCGTGACGACCGCGTCGAACCCGACATCGGCGAGCGCCTGGAACGCCTTGAAGGGCTGCTGACCGACATCGCCCGAGCCCTGCTCATACCCACGACCCCGACCGGCCTCGAAGAAGGAGGTGCCAGCGCGTGATCCCCTCCATCAAGGCCCCCGGCGGCAACACCCGCGGCCTGCTCGCCTACCTATACGGGCCCGGCCGCCACGACGAGCACATCGACCCGCACCTCGTCGCCTCGTTCAGCCCGCTCGGCCTGCGCGATCCTGGCCGCGACCCGGACGCCACCCTCACCCAGCTCGCCCGGATCCTCGACGAGCCGGTGAACCTGCACAACAGCGGCTTCGGCAAGAAAGTCACCGACCACGTCTGGCACTGCCCCGTACGCGCCGCACCCGGCGACCGGTACCTCTCCGACGCCGAGTGGGGCGAGATCGCCCGCCGCATCGTCAACGCCGCCGGCATCGCCCCCGACCGTGATCCGCACGGCTGCCGCTGGATCGCCGTCCGGCACGCCGACGACCACGTCCATATCCTCGCCACCACCGTCCGCGAGGACGGCCGCCGCCCCAAGCTCCACAACAGCGGCATACGCGCCCAGGCTGAAGCCCGCGCCATTGAGAAGGAACTCGGTCTCCACCAGGTGAAGCCCGGCGACCGCACCGGCGAGCGCCGCCCGACCCAGGCCGAGATGCACAAGGCCGACCGTCTGGGCTGGCAGCAGACCAGCCGCCAGTGGCTGCAGGACCGCATCCGCGACGCCATCCCCCACGCCGGCAGCGTCGAAGAACTTCTCGCCTATCTCCAGGCAGACGGCGTCCAGGTCAAGCCCCGCCGCCTGCCCTCCGGCGACCTCCAGGGCTACGCGGTCGGACGGCCCGGCGACTCCAACGCCAAGGGTGAGCAGATCTACATCCCCGGCAGCAAGATCGCCCCCGACCTGTCCCTGCCCAAGCTCCAAGCCCGCCTCGCCACCACCACCCCGGAAGACCACCCCACCGCCCGGCGCAACCAGCCCACCACCAGCTGGCACCGCACCACCGACACCCTCGACCACGTCCACCGGCACCTCGCTGAGGACACCGCTGGCGGAACGGGTGGCGAGGACGGTGGCGCGCTCGCGCAGGCGCAGATCACCGCGCTGGGCGACATCATCAACGCCACCGCCCAGACCGCCCCGCACGAACTGCGGGCCGAACTGCGAGCTGCCACAAGGGCGTTCGCCCGCGCCCAGCGCTCCCAGGTCCGCGCCGACCACCAGGGCGCCGCCGACCTGCGCAGGGCCGCTCGCGACATCATCCACGCCGGCGACGGGCCAGACGGCAACGCCCTCACCGTGATGATCGCGGCCCTCGTGTGGGCGGCGATCCTCACCAACCGCTGGCACCAGGCACGAGGCCACGCCCAGCAGGCCCAAGCCGCCCAGCAGGCCGTCCAGCACCTCCAGACCGCCTACGACCAGGCCGCCACCGACCAGCTCGCAGCCCTCACCCACCGCCAACCGGCCAGGGAGATCACCAACACCTTCGCCGGAGACGTCCGCTCCGCCGTCCCCGACCACGCCACCCGGATCCTCGCCGACCCCAACTGGCCCGCCCTGGCCACTGTCCTCGCCGACGCCAAGGCCCTCGGCCACCAGCCCCGCCAACTCCTCCAGGAGGCCGCCGCCCGCCGAGAACTCACCACCGCCCGCCTGCCCGCCAAGGTCCTCCTCGGCCGTATCCAGCACACCAGCCGCAACCCCAGCTACAACCCCACCGCCGAAGCCGCCCGTGTGCGCGCCGCCACCGCCCGAACCGCCGCGCACGCCACCACCACCAGCCCCGCCGCCCCGCCCGCCGCACCGGCCGCCACCCCTCCGCGCCGAACTCGCTGAACCCTCCCCGGCTACGACACCCAGGCGCCCAACCGACCCCCGAAGCCGGGGCACCGAAGCGGTGCCCCGGCACGCCGCCAAACCGATGACCACCTCGCCCTCGAAGGCGAGCGACTGCCGACGCCCGCCTATAGACCCTGACCCAGCAAGGAGGCCCGATGCCCCGTGCACCGCCCGTCTGCAAGCCGCATCGCCCGCACCGCTTCATGCCATCAACACAGGCCCCAATCAAGGAGATTCATCACCTTGGCCCAGCCCGACTGCCGCCTCGACATCTTCCTCCTGCTCAACGACGCCGACTTCATCGTCCGTTCCGACACCAACACCTGGTCCCACCACGACGGGCGCCCCTTCACCGAGGCCGAGCAGGCCCTCGCTGACGGCGCCACCGACCTGGAGTTCGAAACCCTCCTCTCCGCGTACAAGATCGGGTTCGACCACGGCCTCGGCGACGACCCGGCGCACGTCCTGCGCATCCTCCTGTACCGGTACTCGCTCAAGCTCCCCGACGGCGCCACCGACGAGGACACCGTCGCCGCCATGACCGGCGAGGACCGCGCCGAGTACGAGCGCCTGAGCCGCTGGGCCCGTGCCGGCATCCGCGCCGAGGTCGTCACGCTGCTGCTCGACGCCAACCTCTCGGCGTTCATCGACACCAAGACCTGGACCCACCACGACGGGCGCTCCTTCACCGAGGAGGAGCGGGCCCTCGCCCGCAGCTGCACCCGGCGGGAGATCGAAGCCGTCCTCGCACAGATGCAGCTTGAGCTCGACTTCGAGACCGAGCTGGAAACCGACGCTCCTCGTGCCGTCGACGCCCTGCTCACCAAGTACTACGGCCACCTCCCCAGCGGCACCCTGATCCGCGACCCCGGCGCGGGCATGACGGAGAAGGACCGCACCGAGTACGAAAGCCTCATGTGCATCATCGCGCCCGAGCCCGGAGAGATCTTCGCCCGCGGCGAGGACTGAACCCGGGCCCCATGGCCGGGAGCGACGTGATCAAGATGTCGATGTGATGTCTTCTGCGGCGGTCGGGAACTTCCCGACCGCCGCACGTCTTGTGGTCCCTTGCCTCGCGTCACCGCACCGGGAAGGACCGCATGACCGACTACGACCCCGACTTCCACACCCCCGTCCCCGAGCCCCACCGCTTCGCCATCCGCGCCGTCCCCCACCCCGCCGAACTCGACGCCCGCGGCATCCCCATCACCTGCCCCAACTGCCGCGCCCGACGCGACTGGCTCCTGCTCAACGTCCGCCACCAGGTCTTCGTCCGCTGCCGCTGCGCCGCCGAATGGCACGAGCCCGACCTCAGCCGCGCCTATTTCGACCAGCACTTCACCGAATCCGAGCGCGAGTGGGAGTCCTTCGGCGACGCCATGACCGCGCTCGGCTTCGACGGGCTGCTCGCCGGCACGGTGTGGAACTAACGGGCCGAATTGCATCTGTTGCAACAATTCGACATGACCTGGTCAGGTGGCTGACGTGCAGCTCCTGCGCGCTCTGCCGGTCCTGACCAACCTCGAAGTCGCCCGCTGGCAGATGACACTGCCGCCCACGACCAGCATGAGCCCCGATGAACTCCTTGCGTGCTGATGGGGGTAGAGAGGTGGTTGCCGTTGAGCGAGAGGACGAGAAGACGTGGATGTGTATGAAGCCGTGGACAGCCGCCGGGCCGTGCGGGCGTTCAGCGATGCGCCGGTGTCCCAAGAGGTACTCGAACGCGTGCTAGCTGCCGCGACGAGGGCTCCGTCCAGCGGGAACCTCCAGCCGTGGCATCTCTATGTCGTGACCGGCGAGCCCTTGGCCGAACTAAAGAGGCGCACGACGGCCAGGGCACTGGCCGGAGACCTGGGCGATGAGCGCGAGTATCCGATGTACCCGGCCGAACTGAACTCGCCGTATCTGGACCGCTTTTCATCTGCGGCCGCCCAGCGGTACGAGGCTCTGGGGATCGAGCGCGACGACCCCGATAGGCCCAAGAAGATCGCCGCCTTGAACTCGGAGGCGTTCGGGGCGCCAGTCGTGCTGTTCTGCTACCTCGACCGGACGATGGGGCCCGGACAGTGGGGAGACGCGGGGATGTACCTGCAGACGGTCATGCTGCTGCTGAGGGCGGAAGGGTTGCACAGCTGCCCCCAGGTGATGTGGACGATGTACCGCAAGACGGTCAGCCAGATCGTTGGAGTCGATGACGGGCTCATGCTGTTCTGCGGTGTCGCGGTGGGATTCGAGAAGGAAGACGTGCCGCCGCTGCGGACAGGGCGGGCGGACATGACAGAAACCGTGAGCTTCATCGGAGTGTGACCGCCAGGCGGTTCCGGGCGGTCCGCGCGGATGGCCCGGAGCCGACTGGCGAATACCGCCGCCCGCCACCCGTTCGAGGCGCCGGACCAGAGTCACACCAGCCCCTCGCACCAGCCAACTTTAAGAGATGGCGCAGGCTCCGTGATCGACATCAGGGGAACGCGACACAGCCGGTTCGGTCGGCTACCGGGGCGATAGAGGTGGCTTGGTCATGTACATCTTGATGACTGAGGCCGGCACCGGGATCGGTTCGTAGGGGGCGATGGCCTCCGCGATCACCTGGGCCAGTTCGTCGATCGTCCGTACCACGTACCTGGGCGGGGTGATCCAGATGCGTGGAGTGGCGTCCCGGCCGTCGGTGTTGTGGATGATCTGGGCGTAGAAGTGTCCGAGACTCTCTTCCCAGCCCCACGTGCTGTAGCGCTCCCAGCCCGGCATCGCGAAGTCGTGGAGACCGCTGACGTTCTCGGCCGTGACCGGCTGGGGAATTGGCGAGTGCTTATCGGTGTACGACGGCCCGTAGACGATCTCCCAGGTCCCGTCGGAGTGCTCGAGCACGTCCATCTTCACGTGCTGCTTCAGCCGATGCAGTTGCTGGCGGAACTCCTCAGCGGTGAACCCGGCCCGGGCGGCGAGCGCCGGCAGGTCGGCCTCGGTGACGTCCAGGCCCATGATCTCGGGGATCTCGTGGCCCCACATGCTGCTCGTGGGCTCGGTGTACTCGGCCAGGACCAGGAGCACCCGCCTGGTAAGCGGGTCGGTGACGCCGAGCCGCTGCACGTACTTGATGGCCTGATCGCTCACTCGAGATCCATCCCTGCGTTCCCGGATTGCCTGGTCGGCACCTGGTGGATCACGCTACCGCGAGCGGTGTATGACTGAGTGTCAATCGACAGGTGGGGGGACCATGGCGATCGTACGAACCGATCGGGAAGTCGAGAGCGACGTCGCTGATGTCGTGTCGGCGTTGGCGTCGATGGGGGCCGAGGAAGCGGACCTCACGCGAACCACGGAGGCGCTGCGAGCGTTCTGGCGGGCACGGGTCCGGTACAGATCGTTGATCTGGCCTGTCAGGGCGCTTCTCCTGATCAGCTGCCTCGTTGCGCTCGTGTCGATCTTCGATATCCACCCCCACGCTGGAGCGCACGGCATTGGCGCACTTGCTGGGCCCCTCGCTCTGTGGTTCGCATGCATGCTCGGGGTCTGCGTCAATTTCGCGGCCATGCGGTTCATAATGCGGACGATCGTCAACGACAGCGCCGACGTCGAACGCTTCGAGGTGATTCGCTGGGCAACGCTCGCGGTGGCCTCCTGCGGGCATGCGTTCGGCGTCTCCCCCGTTGATCGAGCCGTTTCTCTTCGCTGGATCAGCCACCAGTGCGCTGGGATGGAGCAAGCACTGCGGAAGTCGCACAGGACCACCCAGCACACCAGGTACTTCTCCCCACGTCGGAAGGAGATCCGGGTTCATGCGGCCCGGGTGATCGGTGCGTTGCGGCAGGCCGAAGCCAAGTTGGACTCCGATCCGGACGGCGCGCTTCGTGAGCTGGCAGTCATGCTCGTGACCATCTCCGAGAACTACGCGGCGGGGAAGTACACGGCTCTTCTTCCCGAGGACCAACTCGAGCAAGCTCGCGCCGCACGGGACTGGGACCGCGTCTGGTTCCTGGGGGCCTGGATCTTGTCCCTGGGCCTCGCGTGGGCAGTCTCCCAGCTCGACCTTCCGGAGATTGCCAAGGCACCGATCACGCTCCTAGCGACAGTGTCGCCCTTCATCGCCCGCTGGGGCATCGAGGGTGGATTCAGCCGCTTTGCGCTGACGAAGGGGCCGCAGTAGTCGCTGGCGTCTTGCTGTCGGGGCGAGGGTCGTGGAGCTGCAGTCCGCGTTGCGTAGGCCCAGCGCTGGGTGATTCTTTTGTGGTCCGCGCGAGTCACGCCGCCATGGCGGGAAGCGCCCGCAGGCGCTCGCGGAACTCGGCGACGGCAGGCTCGGCGCCGTACGGCCTGAGATAGCCCTCGAACTTGGTGAGGCGGCTGACGGCGCGCACGGAGTGGACCTGCGTTTCGAGGAGCCCGAGGCCGCGGCTGGCGGCGTCGAGGGCGCCGTCCAGGTCCTTGCCAGCGAGGCGCGCGGTGGCGAGACGGCCCGCGCGGACGGCCTGGTCACGGGGGACGGCGTGGTCGATGGAGGAGGCGAGAGCACTGGTGGCCCGGTCGACCTGGCCCGCGCGGAGCATGACCTTGCCCTCGGTGGAGCTGAGCTGGGCGTCGCCGTACCAGGAGAGCCAGCTCGGGAGCTGGTCGCCGCCGTTCTTGGACCACAGGTCGTGGGCGCGGTTGAGGGCGGAGCCGGCCTTCTGGTGCTGGCCGTCGCGGGACAGGCTCTCGGCGTGGTGAAGTTCGAGGTAGCTTCGCACGCCGGGCTGCATCGCGGCGGGGGTGTTGGCGAGCGCGGTCTCGACCTGGGCGACGCGCTCGGCGGGGTTGCCGGCGTCGGAGAGGTGGACGCCCATCTCGGCGAGCAGGAAGCCGCCGAGGGCGTCGTCGCCGATGGTCTTGGCGGCGCGGAGGGCGCCGAGGTAGTACTGCTGGCCCGCTGAGCGCAGGCCGCTGTCGTAGGCCATCCATCCGGCGATGTAGTTGACCTGGGCGGCCAGACCGAGCAGGCGGGCCTCGACGGCTTCGGAGTGGCGGCCGTGCTTGAGCAGGGTCGTGATGATGGCGAGGTCGCCTCGGGCCTGTTCGATGAGGCGGGCGCCGCCCATCTGCGCGTCCAGGGTCTGGAGGGTGGCGACGCGAGCTTCGAGGGTGTCGACCATGGAGTCCGTCACCTGGTCGCCACCCAGGGCGGAGGCGAACGCTGGCGAGGCGGAGGCCCAGCTCGCGGCGACGGTGGCCATGGCGGCCCCGGTGATGGTGAGAAAGCCCCGCCGATCCATATGCCCACTCCTGACCAGTTCCACCAGTACGTCCACGGTACCGGCCTTTGTCCACGGCGCCGTGATGCCGGTCACTTCCCAGACCGGGAGCCACCTGGGCCACGGATTGGCAACCAGGGTACGGGGATTGACGCCGAGGAGGTCGGCCAGAACGAACTGCGCGTCGGGCTCGGGCTCCTGGCCCTGCTCCCACTTCCACACCAGTGTCCGGTTGGTCGCCAGGTGGATCTTCAGCGCGGCGCCGTGGTCGCGCATCATGCGCGCGAACTGGATCTTTCCCCAGCCGCGTAACCGCATCAGATGGGTGAGTGGGTGGACTGCCAGAACGTCTGAGTTCATCTCAACCCCCCGGCGATTCATGACCTGTTGGTGAGCGTACTGCTACCCGCTGTGGTGCGGGCCGCATCGAGGAGAAACCCCCCAGAAACGTTCCGGGTTGCGCGGCGGCACGGCGACGCTGTACCGCACCGTCCGGCTCCGGAAGCCGACGAGGGGAGGAGCCATGGAGCCAGTCGAGAGGCCACATCAGAGCCATCAGGGCAGGCACCGCGGCGCACACCGCGACCCGGTGGGGACAGCGCTCACCGTGCTGTGGGGCCTGGGCCACGTCGTCACGCTCGCGCTGCTCGGGGTCGCCGCCGACCACCAGCTCAGCACCGATCACCCGGTCGCGGCACCGCCCGCACGGTCCCTTCCCGATCACGACCCGGACGTCTGAAGCCCGGGCCCACGCTGCCGCGACGGCCCTTCGTGAACCCCGCTACCCGCCCGACGACTTGGAGGACACGCACCGTGCCACGCCTGCAAGCACCACCGATTCTTCCGTGCGATCCGGCGGCCTCGGCCGAACCCGGCGTCTTCGCCCGCCGCACCGCGGTCGTCACCGGTGCCGCCGGGTTCATCGGCTCGCACCTGTGCGAGCGCCTGCTGGACCTCGGGGCCGAGGTGGTCGGCATCGACAACCTGCTGACCGGCCGCCTCGACAACCTATCCAACCTGCGCTCGGCCGGCGGCTTCCGCTTCCAGGCCGACGACGTGACTCGACCCTTCACGGTGGCCGGTCCGGTGGACTTCGTCTTCCACCTGGCCTCGCCCGCCTCGCCGTTGGACTACGCCCGCCACCCGCTGGCCACGCTGAAGGTCGGCGCGATGGGCACCCTCAACGCCCTGGAGCTGGCCGACGCCAAGCACGCCCGGTTCCTGCTCGCGTCGACGTCCGAGGTGTACGGCGACCCGCTCGTCCACCCCCAGCCCGAGCAGTACTGGGGCAACGTCAACCCCGTCGGGCCCCGCAGTGTCTACGACGAGGCCAAGCGGTACGCCGAGGCCCTGACCTCCTGTTTCCAGCGCACCGGTAGCACCCGCACCCGCATCGTGCGGATCTTCAACACCTACGGCCCGAGGATGCGCGCCGACGACGGCCGCGCGGTGCCGGCCTTCATCCAGCAGGCGCTGGCGGGCGAGCCGATCACGGTCGCTGGCGACGGCAGCCAGACCCGCTCGCTGTGCTTCGTGGCCGACACCGTCGCCGGTCTGCTCGCCGCCACCATGGCAGAGCACGCCGACCCGGTGAACCTCGGCAACCCGCACGAGATCACCATGCTGCAGCTTGCCGAGGAGATCCGGGCGATGACCGGCTCCGCCTCCGCGATCACCTTCGTCCCGCTGCCCGCCGACGACCCCAAGCGCCGCTGCCCCGACATCAGCGCCGCCCGCGCCCACCTCGGCTGGGAGCCCACCACCCACCTGCGCGACGGCCTGCGCCAGACCCTCGACTGGGCCCAGCAGCACTTCCCCCGCCAGACCGCCGCCACCACCGGAAGGAGCGCCTCGTGAACACCGCCCCGCGCCCGCTGCCCGCGATCGTCTGCGGAGTCGACGACGGATACGCCCGCCCGCTGCGGACGCTGATGCACTCGATCGCCGCCGCCCACCCCGGCACCGTCGGCGAGCTTCGCCTGATCGTCCTCGACCAGCAGATCAGCGAGGCCAACCGGAAGGCGATCCTGCGGGACGCCGACCGCACCGGCCTGCGCACCGAGCTTCGGCCGGCGCCGGTGACCGACCCGCGCTACCCCGTCTCCGACTGGGTCAGCGGCGCGGTGTACGTACGCCTCGCCATCCCGGAGGTCATCCCCGACGAGCACCGGGTGCTGTACTTGGACGCCGACACCATGGTGCTCGGTGACCTCCGACCGCTGCTCGGGCAGTCCCTCGACGGGCGCCCGATCGGCGCGGTGCGCGACCCGCAGAACCCGGTCATCGGCCGCGGCATCCAGCTGCCCGGCTGGGACCAGTTCGGCGTCCCGTACGGCCGGGACTACTTCAACAGCGGCGTCATGCTCATCGACCTAGACCGCTGCCAGCAGCTCGGCGTCTTCGACCGCTCCCGGCAGTTCCTGTCCGAGCACCCCGACAAGGTCCGCTTCTGGGACCAGGATGCCCTGAACTGGGCCGTCGATGACAACTGGCAACGGCTGGACCGGCGATGGAACACCTTCGCCATGTCGCCGCAGGCCGCGCAGCCCGGCTTCATCCACTACGCCGAGGCCGACAGCCCGCTCGCCCAGCTCCTCCAGGACGAGAAGACCGCCGCCCTCGTGCACTTCGCCGGCCCCGACAAGCCCTGGCAGGACACCTACCCGGCCGGCCAACTCCGGGACACCTACCGCCTGTTCCACGACTATGTCGCCGACGGCGGCACCAAGTGACCACGAAACGACGCAAGCCGCTGTGGCGAAGCACGGCCTGGTGGATCGCCGCCGCCGTGGCCGCGCGCAATGTCAACGGGCTGCGGCAGGTCTGCCGGACGCTGGCCTGGGCCGACCAGCCCGTGTCAGCCGGGAACCGGAGGGCGGTGGAGCCGATGGTGCTGCACGTCATCGTCCCGGTGCTGCGGGAACAACAGCAGATCGCCGCCGCACTGGCCTGGTTCGTCCCTCTCCTGCGCGACCTCCCCGGCTCGACGCTGTCCCTGGTGACCACGGCTCGCGAGGAGGCCGAGCGGCAGCACCTGGCCGCCCGGCTGGCGGGGGCGACGGCGGCCGACCTCACGGTGGAGCGCTTCCCGCAGCTGACCGGCGGCGAGCTGACCGCCCTTGGCAAGGCCCTGACCGGCACCGGCGAGGGCTCGCTGACCGGCGCCTTGGCCGCCGAGGTGCTGTCCGGCTTCCCCACCACGGCGGACGTCGTCACGGCGGAACTCGCACGCCTGCCGGAGCCCGACCCGCTGATCCGGCACGTCCACTACCGGGGCGACGGACGCAAGGCCGCACAGGTGAATGCCGCCGTCGAACAACTCACCACCGCAGACGCAGACCAGGAGTACATCGCCGTCTACGACGTGGACTCCCGCCCGAGCCGCGAGCTGCTGGAGCGGACCGCCGAATTCCTTGCCCGCCGCCGGGCCGACGACGGCGAACTCCCATGCGTTGTCCAGCAGTCCGCCCGCTTCGCCACCCAGGGTGCGGCCGGCACCTGGTGGGAGCAGAGCCTGTGCCGAGGCGCCGCCCGAGCCCAGACCCTGTGGACCCTCCGCCGCGAAATCCCCAACCTCCGCCAGCACGCCGACGCCGCCCGCCGTCCGCACACCGGCCCCGGCCTGCCGGGGCTGGCCCAGACCGTCGGCCACGGCCTCCTCGTTCGCATGGATGTCTTCCGGCAGGTCGGCGGCCTGCCCACCTTCACCGTCCTCGACGACGTCGCCTTCGGCTACCGGCTCACCCTGGACGGCATCCCGGTGGACAGCCTGCCCTTCACCACCACCGTGCCGGCGGCCGAGTACGTGAGCGAGCTACTGGTCCAGAGCGAGCGCTGGTTCCAGAGCTACCTCGACTACCCGCAGTGCGCCGCCCGTTGGCACACCGATGGCCACGGCCGCCGCCGCGACCACGCGGCGGCCCTGACCATCGGCACCTACCGGGGCATGGCCTGGCTGCTGGTCTCGCCCGCCACCGCGCTCTGCCTGACCGTCGTGCTCGGCTCGCGCACGCGCCTGCCCGTCAGGGTGGCCGCCGCGACGGCACTCTGGGCGGCCACCGTCGCACCGGTCCGCGCACTCGCCGCGGCCGAAGGGCGCCCCCTGACGGTGCGGGAGACCGCCGTGCGGAGCGCGGAGACGCTGGCCGGGCTCCTCCTCAAGAGCGTCGGCCCGCTGACGGCCCTCGGCCGCTGGGCCGCCACCGGCACCCGGCAGACCACGCTCGCCCCCAAAACCAACCGACGCACCACCCCATCCACCACCACGGACAGGGAGTTCGCGTGATCCTCGGCATCGAGGGCGTCAGCTGCGTCGGCAAGACCACGCTGGCCGCCCAGCTCGCCCCCCACCTCCACCAGCCCGCCGTCATCCCCTGCTACTACCACGCCAGCCCCGACCCAACCCTGCTGCCGACCCCAGAGCCGTTCACCGCCGAGCACCAACTGGCCAACATCGCCCAGTTCCTGGACGTCGAGGACCTGCGGCTCACCCGGGCCAGGCAAGCCCTCGCCGAGGGCCGGGACGTGATCCTCGACCGCACCGTGGACACCCTCCTCGCCCACGCCCACGCCGTCGGCCGGATACACGGATTCGACTGCGACGACCAGGCCCGGCGCCTGGCCACCAGCCGGCCGGTGGCGATGCCCGACCTGACGATCGTGCTCACCGCTGACCCGGACCTGCTCGCCAGCCGAGCCCGCCTGCGCAAGGGCATGCCGACGATCTTCTACGACCGCCACTTCAGCGAGCACTTCAACGCCTACCTCGCCCACCCGCTCGCCCCGGCCGTCGCCCTGCTCGACGCCGACTGCGGCTCGCTCGACGACCTCACCGCCCGTGCCCTCGACCACGTCTACCGCCACCAGGCCGCCAAGCACCGGCCCAGCCCGGCCCCCGGGCCGCACTCGCTCAAGGAGGCTTCGTGAAGGCCGCGATCATCGGCTGCGGCGCCATCGCCAGCCGCTGGGTCCGCTCCCTGCTCGCCGACGGTCGCATCGAGATCACCGCCCTCGTCGACCCCGACCAGCAGGCGGCACGGGTGCTCGCCGCCCGCTACGGGCTGAGCCCGGCCGTCGCCACGACGCTCCCCGAGACGCTCGCCCAGGCCGAGGCCGATGTCGTCGTCAACCTCACCCCGCCCGAACTCCACTACCCCGTCAGCCGTTCGGCGCTCGCCCAGGGCCTGCATGTCCTGACCGAGAAGCCGCTGTCCCTGAACCTGCCCGACGCCCTCGACCTCGTCCACCTCGCCCGTGAGCGCGGCCTGCTGCTGGCGGTCATGCACAACCGGGGCACTGACCCGGACTTCCTCGCCTTCGCCGACACGGTCCGCTCCGGCGGACATGCGCCCTTCGCCGTCACCGCCGACACCCTGGTTACCCTGCCTGGCCCGGGCTTCCGCAGCGGCCAGCACCTGCCCGTCACTACGGACCTCGCCGTCCACGCCTTCGACCAGGTCCGCGCGCTGATCACCGCACCGCCCACCGAAGTGACCTGCACCGAGACGGCGACCGGCTTCCTCGCGGCCCACAGCGCGATCGCCGCGATCACCGTCCACTTCGCCGACGGCTCCCTGTTCACCTACCGAGGCGGCTACATCGTCGACCAGGCCCTGCGGACCGACGCGAACGGCGACTGGCGCGTGGAGGGCCGGGGCTTCGCCGCAAGGTGGGCCCCGGACCCCCACCGGGCGCGGAACGCCCCCGAGGCCGGGCCGCTGGCCTACCAGCGGTGCATCACCGCGATGGTCGACGCCCTCCACCAGGACGGCCTCCTGCCGGTGCCCGCCGCCGGCAACCTCGCCTCCATCGCCCTGCTGGACGCCGCCCTGGCCTCGGCCACCAGCCGCCGACCCGTCCCCGTGCCGGAGGTGCCCGATGCCCGCCCCTGACACTGTGATCAGCCGCCCTCACCCGCTGCTGGTCGACGCGCTCGCCGCGGCCGGCTTCGACGCCACCAACGCACGCTTCGCCCCGCTCAAGTTCGGAACGGACAGCCTCCCCTTCGCGGCCACCACCCGCCACGGCCACCAACTGGTCGTCAAGGTCCGCCGCGCGGGCAGCCGCTCCCGCTACCCGACCGCCGCCTGGGCCTCGGCCCGCATGCGCGAAGCCGGTATCCCGGCCGCCGAGATCCTCTGGCACAGCCGGGAAGCGTGCGTGGAGACCCGCTGCCCCGGCCGCCCCCTCGAAGCCGAACCGCCCACGCCGCAGGACCTGGACGCGGCGAGGTGCGCGGGCGTGATGCTCCGGCGCCTGCACACCATCGAGGTCGGCAGCTTCGGCCAGCTTGACGGCCACGGCATCGGCCAGCACACCACCATCCAGGGCTGGTTCCTCGGCCTCGCGCCCCGCAACATCCCGAGCATCGACGGCCTCGACCTGCCCCGGCTGCTGCAACGGACCCGCTTCATCCTCGACGTCGGATCGGGCCGCCTGCCCCGCAGCACGCCCCGGCTCCTGCACGGCGACTGGGTCGGCCGGCACCTGTTCACCGACGACCGGCAGATCACCGGCGTCGTCGACCTGGAGAGCGTGCGCGGCGGCGACCCGCTGGCCGAACTCGCCGGCTGGTCGCTGCGCGAACCCGCCCCGATGACCGAGGCCCTGCTCGACGGCTACTTCGACGGCCCGATCCCCGCCGACCGCCTGCTGCCGCTGGTCCTGTTCCGCCTTCGCATCGCCTACTCGCTGCTGCACTTCCACGCCTCCTGCGACGACCAGGACATGGTCCGGCTGCGGGCCGCCCAGCTCCAGGCCGACCTCGACGACCTCGACCACGGCCACCTCGCCGCCATCCCCCGCATCACCCCCGATGCCGCGTCGAACGCGCGCCGCCGCCCGTAAGCCGCCCAGCATCCTGTTGCCCATGCCCGGAAGGACACCCGTGAACGACCCCGCCGTCACCCTCCCGTTCCCCCGCGAGCCCAAGTACGGGCAGGCCGAGAAGGAGGCCGTCCTCAAGCTCCTCGACGACGGTCACCTCTCCGAGATCAACCTCGGCCCGGCCACCAACGCCCTCGAAGCCGCCTTCGCCCGCCTCACCGGCACCCGCCACGCGCTGTCGTTCAACTCCGGCACCGCGTCCCTGCACGCCGCCCTCCACGCGGTGGGCGCAGGCCCCGAGGCCGGTGTGGCCGTCTCCCCGATGACCTGGGTCTCCGCCATCACCGCCGTCTTCCAGGCCGGCAGCTACCCCGTCTTCTGCGACATCGAGCCGGACAGCCCGAACATCGCCGCCACCGCCGTCGCCGAGGCGGCCGGTGCCTGCTCGGCGGTCCTGGCCACCCACACCTGGGGCATCCCCGCCCGCATGGACCAGTTGGCCACGGCCACCGAAGCGCCGATCGTCGAGGACTGCTCGCACGCCCACGGAGCCCTCTACCAGGGCCGGGCGGTCGGCTCCTGGGGTGCGGCCGGATGCTTCAGCCTCCAGGAGTCCAAGGCCGTCTCCGGCGGCGAGGGCGGCGTCCTGACCACCATGGACCGGGGGGTCTACGAGCGGGCCCTCACCCTCGGCCACCACCCCGCCAGGCTGGCCGCCGAGCTCACCCTGCCCGAACTGCAGCCGTTCGCCACCACCGGGGCCGCCTACAAGTACCGGATGCCCGCCCTGTCCGCCGTCATCGCCCGCCAGCAGCTGCGATCACTGCCCGACCGCATGCTGGCCGCCGAGCAGAACCTCGCCACCCTCCGCAAGGCGCTGGAGGAGTACGACGTACCCGTTGCCTGGCCCGCGATCGGCGAGCTCTCTGTCCGTGGCTGGTACGGCACCCCGCTGACGATCAGCGCCCGCGTGCCGGACCCGGCGGAATTGAGCAAGCGGTTCAAGGCCGCTGGCGTCCCCGTCCGCTCTCTGTACGAGGACTGGACACAGGCGCCGCTGCTGCAACGCCCGGACCTGGCCGCCCACTTCTGGCCACACGTGGCCCGTAGCCCCTACCGGCCGCCGACCCGCGAGGAACTGCCGAACTACCACAAGGCGATGCGGCAGATGATCGTCCTCAAGGTGCCGCAGATCCTCGCCCCGGACTACATGGAGCAGGTGGCCGAAGCCCTCGCCGGGGTTCTGGGTCGCACAGTCATCTAGGCGGTGCGGCAAAGGACTTCATGCCGCACCCTTGCCGATGGTTTGTTAGCCATGCGGGTCATGTCTGGGGCGTGGGCTCAGGCCACGGCGGGGCTGCGGCGCTCGACCAGGACGACGTCGCGCCAGCGGCCGTCCTGCCGTCCGAGACGCTCGCGGGTTCCGACCACGCGGAAGCCGGCGTGGGCGTGGAGGGCGAGGCTGGCGGTGTTCTCGGGGAAGATGCCGGACTGCACGGTCCAGATCCCGGCGGCGTCGGTCGAAGCCAGCAGCGCCTCCAGCAGGGCCAGGCCCACGCCGCGGCCTCGGGCGTCGGGGTGGACGTAGACGGAGTGCTCGACGACCCCGGCGTACGCGCACCGGTCGGAGACCGGCACCACGGCGGCCCAGCCGAGCACCCTGCCGCTGCTGTCGACGGTGACGAGACGGTGCTCGGGCAGGCGGGAGGCGTCGAAGATCTCCCAGGTGGGTGCAGTGGTCTCGAACGTGGCGTCGCCTCCGTCGATCCCGGCCTGGTAGATCGCTAGAACCTGCTCGGCATGCTCGGGGAGCATCGCGGTGACAGTCACCGGGGCGTCGGTCATACGGCGGCCTCGATGCCGAGTTCGGCGAGCAGGGTGCGGATGCGCTGCTCGATCTGGTCGCGGATCGGACGGACGGCATCGACGCCCTGGCCGGCCGGGTCGTCGAGCTTCCAGTCCAGGTAGCGCTTGCCGGGGAAGTACGGGCAGGCGTCGCCGCAGCCCATGGTGATCACCGCGTCGGACGCCTCGACGGCCTCGACGGTGAGGACCTTCGGCACCTCGGCGGAGATGTCGATGCCGATCTCCCGCATGGCTTCGACCACGGCCGGGTTCACGGTGTCGGCCGGGGCGGAGCCGGCAGAGCGGACCTGCACGCGGTCGCCGCCGAGGTGGGTGAGGAAGGCGGCGGCCATCTGGGAGCGGCCGGCGTTGTGGACGCAGACGAACAGCACGGACGGGACGGCGGGAGTACTCACGAGCGGGTTCCTTCGGCAGGAGCGGGAGAGAGAAGGTGGGGCAGCGTCAGCGGCCGGAGGCGACCGGGGTGTGCTCGCCGTGCGGGACGACCACGTCGTCCTCGGTGGCGGGCGCGGACCGGCCGAACAGCAGCGCGACCAAGGCGACGCCTGCGGCGAGGCCGACCAGCTGGGCGGCGATGAACGGCAGGAGTGAGCCGGGGGCGATGCCGGCGAAGGTGTCGGTGAACGTCCGCCCGATTGTCACCGCCGGGTTGGCGAAGCTGGTGGAGGAGGTGAACCAGTACGCCGCGCCGATGTAGGAGGCGACCGCGACCGGCGCGAAGTGCGCTCGCCCGGCGCGGGCCAGGCCGAAGATCAGCAGAACCAGCCCGGCGGTGGCCACGACCTCGCCCAGCCACAGGTGTGGGGCCGACCGGTCGTGGGTGGACCAGCGCACCAGCGGCTCGGCGAACATCGCGTCCGCCAGCACCGCGCCGCCGATCGCCCCGGCGATCTGCGCCGGGATGTAGGCGGCGGCCTCGCGCAGGGTCGGCCCGTCTCCGTTGTGGCGGCCGGTCCACCAGGCGGCCAGGGTGACCACGGGGTTGAAGTGGGCGCCGGAGACCGGCCCGAGCAAGGCGATCAGCACGCCAAGGCCGAAGACGGTGGCCAGGGAGTTGGCCAGAAGCTGCACGCCGACATCCTGGGACAGCTTGGTGGCCTGGATGCCCGAGCCGACCACGACCGCGACCAGCGCGCCAGTCCCGACGAACTCCACCGCCGCCCGGCGGCCGAGCGGTGCCATCTACGTCATCTCGCACCCCCGGCGGGGATCTCGGCCGTACCGGTCGGGGCCTGGAGCAGTGCGGAGAGCCTGGCGAGCGCGGCGGGCAGCACCCAGTAGTAGACCCAGGTGCCGCGCCGCTCGGAGCCGACCAGCCCGGCCTCGCGCAGCACCTTGAGGTGGTGGGAGATCGTCGGCTGGGACACGTCGAACGGGCCGGTCAGGTCACAGACGCACGCCTCGCCGCCCTCATGCGAGGCGATCAACGACAGCAGCCGCAGCCGAACCGGGTCCGACAGCGCCTTGAACATCCGCGCCAGGTCGACGGCGGCCTCCTCGCCCAGCGGCTCACGGACCATCGGCGAGCAGCAAGCGATCGCCGCGTCGCCCTGGTCGAGCACCTTCAACTCCAGATTCGACATGTGTCTATGTTGACGCTCATCTAATCGGGTGGCAAGCTCGACTGTATCGACAGACGTCGATACAAGACCTCGGATCGGGGAGACCGCCATGTCCCGTGTTCAGCTCGCCCTGCGCGTCGCCGACCTCGAAGGCTCCATCGCCTTCTACTCCAAGCTGTTCGGCACCGAGCCCGCCAAGCGCCGCCCCGGCTACGCGAACTTCGCGATCACCGAGCCCCCGCTTAAGCTCGTCCTCATCGAGGGCGAGGCCGGCGAGGAGACCCGCCTGGACCACCTCGGCGTCGAGGTGGAGAGCACCGAGCAGGTGACCGCCGCGACCACCCGGCTCCAGGAGGCCGGCCTGGCCACCTTCGAGGAGAACGACACCTCCTGCTGCTATGCGCTCCAGGACAAGGTCTGGGTCCAAGGCCCCGGGAAGGAGCCCTGGGAGGTGTACGTGGTCAAGGCCGACGCCGACACCCTCGACAAGGCCATCAGCGCGCCGGAAGCCTGCTGCGGCACCACCGCCTGCTGCACCCCCGACGAGCAGGCCATCGACCCGGCCCGGACCCCGGTCGAGGCGAAGGCTGCCGCCGGGTGTGCATGCGGCAGCTGACCAGGCGGGCGATAGCCAGGGAGCGGTTACGGCATGGCCGCGAACGCCTCCTGCACCACCTCGCGCCGCTCGGTCCACCATGCCAGGAACCGTTCGGCGGGCAGGAACAGATGGTCGCACGAGTGGTCGTCGCGGTCATAGTGGAAGGCCAGTTGCCAGTAGTCCGACATGCGCTTCCACCACAGCCGCTCCACCGCGTCCGCCAGGGCCGGCACCGGGATCGGCACCACCGACCGGTAGCCGGCCACGAACGTCGCGGTCCGTTCCAGGTCCAGGAAGCCGTCTTCACCGCCGAACTGCACGGTGGCGGTTCGGGCGACCTCCTCGCCGAACGGGCGCACGCGGATGCGGTCCCAGTCGATCACCCCGGCGATCTTGCCGTCGCGCCACAGCACGTTGCGGTGTTGCACGTCCCCGTGCGTCCAACCGACCGGGCCCGCCGCCACCTCGGTCGCGGGGCGTTCGCTGCCGTACTTGTCGAGCAGCACCTTGCGCTCGCCCAGCGCCTGGGCTGCCTCGGCATCGAAGGCCGCCGGGCCCTCCATGCCAGCGATCAGCGCCAGGAAGCGGTCCGCCTCGGCGTGCGCCGCGCCCGGGGTGGTCACCGGGGCGGCCAACGGCTCCGAACCCGGCGGCAGCAGGCGGGCGATCCGCTCGTCGTTCAGGCTCCGGTGGATCTGGCCGAGAAGGACACCGAGATCCGCCGCCTGGTCCAGGGTGAGCTCCGTCCCGGGCTGGTGGCCGCCTTCTAGCCAGGGGATCAGGCAGTAGCCTCGGCCCGCGACCTCCGCCACGGTCTTGCCGGAGGAGGTGGTCATCGGCCGCCCGACCGGGACTCCTGCGTCCGCTAGCTCGGACAGGACCGCCAGGTTCCGGCGGGCGAGCGGCAGCGGCACGTCCATGATCCGCTTCAGCGCGAACGCGCCCTCGGCCGTCTCCAGCCGCCAGTTGCCGTTCATCAGGCCGTTGGGCAGGAAGCGGCACGCCCGGACCTCACCGAGCCCAAAGGACCCGCAGAGGACCCCCAGATCCTCCTCGATGTTGCTGTAGCGCGAGCCACACGAGGCGTCGTCCATCGCTTCCGTCACCCAAAGCAGGCTAGCGGAGCGGAGACGCAGACGCGGCCGGTTCGAGCACTGTGGGCCGTGGTGTCGATAGGTGTCGGATGTGATCAAGACCGCTGCGGCAAGGGGCCCTTGCTGTGGCAAGTGACGTGGTACGTTCCGTGGTCCAACCGAAAATAGGCGACCCCGGCGGTGCGCTAACACCCCGGGGTCCGGCAACAGGAGCTCTAACTCCCGATGCGCGTCCATCGTAGCGCCCACGTGCGCAACTTCACGGTGCTGCCCAACTGCATGCT
The DNA here is from genome assembly GCF_043201815.1 of Kitasatospora sp. NPDC048296. Lineage (NCBI taxonomy): Bacteria > Bacillati > Actinomycetota > Actinomycetes > Kitasatosporales > Streptomycetaceae > Kitasatospora > Kitasatospora sp. NPDC048296. The sequence goes on along the minus strand of NZ_JBICZB010000001.1, from coordinate 137,056 downwards.
GCAGTACCGGCAGCTGTCCTACACCGCCCGCGGCCTGCTCGCGGACCTCCTCTCCCGTCCGGACGGCTGGCGCGAGGACGGCCGGCACATGGCCGACACCAGCCCCCAGGGACGCGGTGCGATCCGCAAGGCCCTGAAGGAGCTGACCGGCGCCGGGTTCTATCGGGTCGAGAAGATCCGCATGCCCGACGGCACGATCCGCACCGAGACCCACGTGTACGACACCCCGCAGCTCGCCCTGCCGGGTGTCACCCGTCCGGTCTCCGGTGAAGCGACCACCGGCGGTACTGACGCCCTTCCAAAGGACCGGCACCAAGAACCCTCCCTCCCCACTGGCCCTGCGAACGGCCAGGCGACCACCGACGGGGCGGTCGAGGAGCCGGGAGGGCGGGAGGAGGACCGCCAGGAGACCAAGGACGCTCCGGCGGTGCCGGACGAGCAGCTCCGCGAGGCGGTCGCCACGCTGTTCCGGGTGATCCGCCCGGAGCCCCGTCTGCGCCTCGGCGAGGTCGAAGCGCGCACACTCGCACCCCTGGTCGCCCAGTGGCTGGAGCGCGGCGCGAGCCACGCCGACCTCGCCGCCGCCCTGCTGCCTGGCCTGCCCACCCCGGTGCACTCGCCGACAGCGGTGCTCCGCAACCGCCTGGAGCGCAAGATGCCGCCCGTACCGGCCCCCGTTCGCCCAGCAGCGGCCCGGTACGCCGAGTGCGCCAAGTGCCACGACCCAGTGCCCCAGCCGGGCATCTGCCGCCCGTGCGCGGGCCTTCCAGCCCGGACCGTCGCGGTCGGCACGGGCGAGACTGTCACCCGCAGCGGGGCGTCCCGAGCCCGAGCCGCGCTGAACGCCGCCAGGGCCGGGCTGGGCGTCAGGCCCGCTACGGCCGCTGCCGCTACCAGGTAGGGGCAGGGCGCGGTGCGGTCTCGGCCGGAGCGGTCAGAGCTGCCGGAGCCGCGCTACGGCCTCACCGAGAACATCATCGCGCTTGCAGAACGTGAACCGCACAAGGCTCTGCCCAGCCTCGGCGTTGTCATAGAAGACGGCGTTGGGGATGGCGACGACGCCACAGCGCTCGGGGAGGCTTCGGCAGAACTCGATGCCGTCCTTCTCGCCGAGTGGCGTGATGTCGGTGGTGATGAAGTACGTGCCATGGGGCTCGAACACGGCGAAGCCGGCGGCTGCCAGCCCGTCGGAGAGTAGGTCCCGCTTGCGAAGCATGTCGGCCCGAAAGCCCTCGAAGTAGCTGTCGGGGAGACGGAGTGCCTCGGCGACGGCGTACTGGAACGGACCGGCGCTGACGTAGGTGAGGTACTGCTTGGCAGTACGGACAGCTGAAACCAAGGCCGGGCTCGCGGAGACCCAACCAACCTTCCAACCCGTGAAGGAGAAGGTCTTGCCGGCCGACGAGATGGAAACCGTCCGCTCGCGCATGCCCGGTAGAGCAGCGATTGGGTGGTGCCCGCCGCTGAAGACCAGGTGTTCGTAGACCTCGTCGGTGATCACAAGAAGGTCGTGCTCGACGGCGAGCTTGGCAATGGCGGCGAGCTCCTCCGGGGTGAGGACGAGGCCGGTGGGGTTGTGCGGGGTGTTGATCAATAGCAGCCGGGTGCGCGGGGTGATCAGAGCACGCAGCTCGTCCAGGTCCGGGCGGAAGGAGGGTGCACGCAGGGTGAGCGGGACGCGGGTAGCGCCGGCCATCGCGATGCAGGCGGCGTACGAGTCGTAGAACGGCTCGAAGGCCACCACCTCGTCGCCGGGCTCCAGCAGGGCGAGCAGCGCGGCGGCGAGCGCCTCGGTGGCGCCGGCGGTGACCAAGACCTCGGTGTCCGGGTCGTACGTCAGTCCGTAGAAGCGCTGCTGGTGCTCGGCGATGGCGTGCCGCAGCTCAGGGATGCCAGGACCAGGGGGGTACTGGTTGCCCTGGCCGTTCAGCACGGCGCGTGCGGCGGCCTCGGCGACCTCGCGCGGCCCGTCGGTGTCCGGGAATCCCTGCCCGAGGTTGATCGAACCGGTAGCGACAGCCAGCGCTGACATCTCCGCGAAGATCGTTGTCCCCATGCCCGCCAGCCGGCGGTTCAACAGCGGCCTAGCACTCAATTCCGGCTCCTCACGGCTCGTAGTCAGCCCATCATCGCAGCGAGCGGAGCAGGAACAAGTCCCTTACGTGGCTGGTGCAGCGGAGATCGCATGTAGAGGTGGCCACTTGGAGCGTGGTGGGGCTGTGGTTCGAGTGGAAGTACTGCATCAGCCGTACAGCAGCGGTCCACACGGCTACGCTGCAGAGCTGCGGTGAGCGGCTGGCCCGAGACGGGGGAGGCGCCATGGACTCACGTGTGTGGGTGCAAGGCCACTATCGAGATAGGCCGCGACGGCCTTCCGGGACTTCAGGATGGCCTGTCGTCGCCATTGGTGTGGTGGTCATATGGGTCTGGGGAGCTGGCGACACCAAGGGGAGCCCATCCGAGACTGGCGCGTGGACGCCGCCATTGTGGCTGTGGATCGTCATCGGAACTGCGTTCGTGCTGGTAGCGGGTGCTTTGTCCGTCTACCTGTGGAAGCGCGTTCGCAGAGAGAACGCTCAGCTCCTTGCCGCGGAGGAAGCGAGGGCCGCCGAGCGTGCACTCGCTGAGCAGCAGCTTGCTGACCTCAAACAAGTCACGCCCCTTGCAACCCTATTGGAGCTGAATAGGGAGCAGATCGATCAGTATCACCGGATTGCTACCGATCAGGCGGACATGTCCTTCCGATCGTCTCAGCGGGCAATGTGGTTGGGGCTGCTCGTAGTAGTGAGTTGCGTGGCAGGCGGCGTCTACCTCAAGGGCGCAGATGTGAAGATCTTCATGGGCGCAATCGCCCTGGTGGGAGCATCGCTGTCGGCCTTCCTGAACCGCACATACCTCCGCATGTACGGTCAGACACTCAGCCAGCTCAACAGGTACTTCGAGCAGCCAGTCCTAACTGGCTACTACCTGACTGCGGAGCGCCTCGCTGAGGATTTGGAGCCCAGGGCGAAGGACGAGGTCCGACGGCAGATCATCACTCAGGTGCTCGGTGCCAGCAACAGGTTGGCCAAAGGCGAACCGGGCGCAAGAGGAAGGCGTCATCGGCCTAGGCGTGCCCGCAAGGAAACGGTTGACGGTGCGGAGCAACCAGCGCCACTGTCAGACTAGTTGGTTAGTCTGATCGCATGTCTGCTGGACGCCCCGCTGTGCCTCGGGAGCTGCGCCGCGACCTCTTGGTTGAGGCCGGACACCGCTGCGCTATCCCCACCTGCCGCGCTGTGCCGCTCGAACTGGCCCACATCGTTCCATGGGCGAAGGTGCGAGTACACGAGTTCAGCAACATGATCGCACTTTGCCCAAATTGCCACACTCGCTTTGATCAAGGCCAGATCGACCGGCTTGCGATGCGGAAGTACAAGGCCGGTCTGCAGAGCTCGGCAGACCGAGTTGGCCTGCTTGACGCCTACCGCTGCTTCCAGGCGGCGATTGACCGGTGGAGCGCGTCCGTAGCGGATCCTCGGTGGGATGACATCACATTTGACAAACCCACCCTGCGGGCCGCCCTCGTTACCCAATGTGGCCTCGATTGCGGACGGGCACAGGGAGCTCTGGACAGCCTTACCCAGGTCGCTGCCGAGGAGGCATCGTGGGAGGCGAAGATGCTCTACGGATGGGTCAAGTCGTGGGCTGATGATGTGGCCGACGGGCTTTGGCCGAGCACCCATCCTGGTGCCACTGAGCACGATCCGTGCGACCTCGCCGAGATCGAATATGCGCTCCACCGCGCCATCTGCGTTCAGCTCGGGCTTGAGATGGAGGTGCTCCCCCTGCGGGTCGATGTGAAGGGCGGTGGCTCTCCTGTCCACATCGGAGGTACGGGAAAGGCCTACTGAAAACGATGTCCGTCTGGTGAGTTGTCCGCCATCAGCACGCCAGCGAATAGGTAGGCGAACAGGGCTTGACCCAGCCGACCTTCCATCCGGTGAAGGAGAAGGTCTTGCCAGCCGAGGAGATGGTGACGGTGCGTTCGCGCATGCCGGGCAGGGCGGCGATCGGGTGGTGGGTGGCGCCGAAGACCAGGTGTTCGTAGACCTCGTCGGTGACCACCAGCAGGTTGTGCTCGACGGCGAGTTCGGCGATGGTGGCGAGTTCCTCGGCGGTCAGCACGGTGCCTGTGGGGTTGTGCGGGGTGTTGATCAGCAGCAGGCGGGTGCGTGGGGTGATCAGGGCGCGCAGCTCGTCCAGGTCGGGGCGGAAGTGCGGGGCCCGGAGGGTGAGCGGGACGCGGGTGGCGCCGGCCATGGCGATGCAGGCGGCGTAGGAGTCGTAGAAGGGTTCGAGGGCGATCACCTCGTCGCCGGGCTCCAGCAGGGCGAGCAGGGCGGCGGCGATGGCCTCGGTGGCGCCGGCGGTGACCAGCACCTCGGTGTCGGGGTCGTAGCTCAGGCCGTGGAAGCGCTGCTGGTGCTCGGCGATGGCGGTGCGCAGTTCGGGGATGCCGGGGCCGGGCGGGTACTGGTTGCCATGGCCCTCGCGCAGGGCCCGTACGGCGGCCTCGCGGACCTCCTCGGGCCCGTCGGTGTCCGGGAATCCCTGGCCGAGGTTGATCGAGCCGGTGGCCGTGGCCAGGGCGGACATCTCGGCGAAGATCGTCGTCCCCATGCCCGCCAACCGGCGGTTCAACAGCGGCCTAGCGTTCATGTCTCCACCATTCCCACTCGGTACCCGTCAATCCTCCGAGGACCATCCTGACTCATGGTTGGTCTCGGCCTCGAGTGATGTATGGACGACAGCGGGCAAAGAGGGGTACGCGCTCTCTTCGTGGGACTCCGCCTCCTGCTCCGGGAGAGCATTGGCCCTTGCCGAGATGTCACGCAGGAGCGCGTCTTTCAGGTCGTGCAGTGTCGTGCTCGCGGAGACCAGCTGCTTTGCCACGGCGTGCAGGGGGTCGGTCGTGGCGTGGAAGTCCGCACGGGTACGTGGGTCGGGCCAGGTGATGCTCAGGTTCGCGAGGGCACGTGCGGAGATCTCCCTGGCGTTTCGGCCCTGAGCCATCCGTGCGACGTCGCTGCTCCGGCTTCTCAGCTCGTGGTACAGCCACCAGGTGTCCTCGTCGTCCGCAGGCCGCACCGCCACGACCCCTCTGGTGGGTGACGCCGGGTGCTGCGTCACGGCAATGTGCGCGCCGTCGGGGCGGGTGCTCAACATCAGGGTGCCGGGAGGCCACGCTTCTGCGGCAGCTGTCGGGCTGCTCAAGCGGAACCTCTCCACGTGTGGCACTGCGCGGTCGAAGAGGTCGGTCGGGGTGATCGCGTCGACGCCGGAGCCTTTCGTTCCGGGCGGGAGCGAGCGCGCGGAACCCTGACCTGTCTTCGCCTTGGCAACTGCGCCGAGCCGTCGTGTTTCCCAGATCGAGCCTGCGGAGGACCAGTCGTCGTGGATCGCGCCGGCCAACTCCACTGCCTTTCGCGCGGCCTCCTGGTGGAGGTCGATCATCTCCTCGATGAGGCTGAAGGCCCTGTGGTACTTGGTGATGACGTCCGGTGGGGGAAGCGGGAAGGGCATGCGGCGGAGCGTGTCGAGGCTCACCGTAGGCTCGACGTGTGCCGTCACGTCCTCGTCGATCCGAGCTTTCGCCGTGGGCGTCTGCAACCAGATGCGAAGCCATCTCACGATGTGTGGGGCCGCGCGGATGATGCCGATCGACCTGGTCGCGGTCCATCCCGCGTGCTCGGCGGTGACGAAGGCAGAGTCGCCCGACCGCCTGACGAGTACGACGGCCAGGTCGCCCTCCTGGAGGGTCGCCCGATTGGGGCGGGAGCGCTCGAGGCCGCCTTCGCGGTTTCGGGGTGAGCGAATCCTCCCGTGTCTGACGTATGTCGAACTGATGATGCCCGTCGGATCGGGGGCATTGTCGTCGAGGACGCCCGAGGTCGTGTACACGGTCTCCGGTGGGAACTCGGCGATAGCGGTCCACGGCCACATCTCGGCATCGGATCGGTCGTGGTCGGCGGCCGCGTCCATCAGATCTCCTTCAGGGCGTCCAACAGGCGCGATTCGAGGGCGTGGACCTGGTCGAGCTTCTCGACCAGCTCGTGCTTGAGCTGGTCGACTCGGCTGCGTGTGTCGCGTGCGGGGCTCGGGGGCTCCACGGCATACGAAGTAGGCATGAGGTCGTACTGGGACCAGGCGATGTCCTCCGTCGAACAGCTTCGCGACCAGCCGGGCTCATCGGAGTAGGACAGAGACGCGCCGCGGCCCTCCGTGATGCCCCGCCAGGTGGCCATGGTGGTCAGGATTCGTTCCACGTGCTTGTCGCCCAGCCTCCGCGCCCTCGACCCCGGGACCGGCTCGAAGGCCCGCCGCGCGTTGATGAACAGCACCTGTCCACGACGGTCACCGGTGCCCCAACTCGCTCGTGGACTCTTGTCCTTGTTGAGCACCCACAGGCAGGCGGTGGCATCGGTGTGACCGAACACGCGGGGCGGCAATGCGATCAGGCACTCGACGAGGTCGGCTCGCAGCAGTCGCTTTCGCAGCTCTCTCATGGCGGGTTGGGCGCTTTTCGCCACGCTGTCGGCCATGAGGAAGGCTGCTCGGCCCTGCGGAGCGAGCGCGTGCGCAATGTGCAGGATCCACGCGGAGTTGGCGGATCCCCTGGGCGGTGGCTCGTCCGGCCACCGGGGATCGGTGGGGACGGGCCGGTCCTGCCGCGCGCCCTGGCCTTCCTGGGCCCAGTCGTGCTGGTTGAACGGGAGGTTGGCCAGGACGATGTCGTACCGATCGGGCTCCGGTGTGGCGAGACTGTCCGCGGGTGGGAAGACTCGAGCCTCGATGCCCCGCACGGCCAGGTTCATGCGGGCGACCTGCGAGGTGTGGGCGTGCTGTTCCTTTCCTGCCAAGGACATGGTCGGGTTCAGTCCGACGCGTTCGTGGACGTAGCGGTGACTCTCGACCAGCAGTCCACCCGAACCGCACACAGGGTCCAGCACACTGTGTCCGTCCTGCGGCACGGCGGCGCCGACGATGAGGCGGGCCATGTCGCTGGGCGTGAAGTAGTGGCTTCCCCGTGCCTGCTCGGCCGAGAGGTCGTGCAGGCATTGATCGAGCAGTGTTCCGACCTGTTGGACGGAGCTGATCGCCAGAATGAGACCACGTAGCGGGTCGTCGGTGCCCCGAAGTGGAACAGGCATCAAGTCCTTTGTGCCTGTACCGTCCCCGCTGGTGTCGGTCACGGGGAGCCAGTACGCAAAGCACGTACTCACTGAAGGTCCGATCGGCGAACCAGGCTTCGCGGCCTCTCCCAGCAGCCATGACCAGGTGGGAACACCGGCCCCCGGGGCGGCGTGTGCGGTCCGACTCAGGTAGAGCAGCCCCAGGACGAGCCGTGCAGCATCGTGGGCGTTCATCAACCGGGAGAGGCGCGCGCGATGTTGGCGCACCTCCATGAAGACCTTGCGCGCGGCAGGGTCCTCGGCACGTGCACCCCTTCGAAGGGCTCTCGCCTCGCTCACGAGCCCACCACGCCCAGGCAGGCCATGACCCCGAGAATGAGCGTCAGGGCACCAGCGAAGGTCGTCGCTCCGGACCTGAGCGCCACCAGGGGCTTTCCTCCCTCGATGACAGCCACGAGGCTGCCGGCGAGGGCGGCCACCAGCGCCGCGAGCACTGCGATGATCACGTACATCCACTTCTGTTGCACGCGCTTCCTCTCTGAGGTGAGGGGATCTCCGAGAGCGCGAGCAAGTCGCGTGATCCCCGGCTTCAAGAAGGACAGTAGAAGACGCGGCCCGCGCAGCATCTGGTGCACGGTGTTTGGGGTTTCTCCTGGGTCAAAACGCGCATCTGACGGTCTGTTTTCGAGTGCACGCGCTTTGGGACTTAGGTCAGCAAGCTTCCCAGCGCGCCCCCGCCTGGCGACGAACCTTGGGGGCTGGGGTGGGGCGGGCCGCCACCGGCTAACGATCAGCCGCCGGCTGGCCTCGCGCCGGACCGCCACGGCTGGTGGTGATGGCACCGGTCGTCCCCTTCGTGTCCCTTCGAAAGCGCGAAAGCTTGTCCTCAGCTCGCCAGCGAATAGGTAGGCGAACAGGGCTTGACCCAGCCGACCTTCCAGCCGGTGAAGGAGAAGGTCTTGCCGGCGGAGGAGATGGTGACGGTGCGTTCGCGCATGCCGGGCAGGGCGGCGATCGGGTGGTGGGTGGCGCCGAAGACCAGGTGTTCGTAGACCTCGTCGGTGACCACCAGCAGGTCGTGTTCGACGGCGAGGGCGGCGATGCCGGCGAGCTCCTCGGCGGTCAGCACGGTGCCGGTGGGGTTGTGCGGGGTGTTGATCAGCAGCAGCCGGGTGCGCGGGGTGATCAGGGCGCGCAGCTCGTCCAGGTCGGGGCGGAACGAGGGGGCCCGCAGGGTGAGCGGGACGCGGACGGCGCCGGCCATGGCGATGCAGGCGGCGTAGGAATCGTAGAAGGGTTCGAGGGCGATCACCTCGTCGCCGGGCTCCAGCAGCGCGAGCAGGGCGGCGGCGATGGCCTCGGTGGCGCCGGCGGTGACCAGCACCTCGGTGTCCGGGTCGTACGCCAGGCCGTGGAAGCGCTGCTGGTGCTCGGCGATCGCAGTGCGCAGTTCGGGGATGCCGGGGCCGGGTGGGTACTGGTTGCCATGGCCCTCGCGCAGGGCCCGTACGGCCGCCTCGCGGACCTCCTCAGGCCCGTCGGTGTCCGGAAAGCCCTGGCCGAGGTTGATCGAGCCGGTGGCCGTGGCCAGGGCGGACATCTCGGCGAAGATCGTCGTACCCATTCCGGCCAGTCGGCGGTTCAGCAGCGGCCTGGTACCCATCGGTGGCTCCTCACGGCTCGTCGTCAGGGGCCATCCTCTGATGGTCGGCGAGCGACGGACAAGCATGCGCACCCGCCGCTCCGATCCAACTGGTGTCGCAGCCGGGCCGAAGGCGACCGAGACACGGAGGAGCAGCACCGCCGAGCCCGCCCGGCCCGAGAACCCGGTCACCCTGCCGTCGGGCGGGGCTACCGGGCCCTCCCGGCGTCTCAGGGCGCGAGCCAGCCGGCGTGGGCTGCCCGGACGCCCGCCTGGAAGCGGCTGCGCGCGTCGAGGCGTTCCATGAGGTCGGTGGCGATGCGGCGGGCGGTGCGGGGCGAGACGCCGAGGCGCTTGGCGATGGCGTCGTCGGTGTGGCCGTCGCCCAACAGGGCGAGGGTGGTCTGCTCCTGGGCGGTGAGCCCGTGTCCGTCGAGCTGGGTGGCGGCACCGATCGGCTGGGCCCCCGACCAGACGGTCTCGAACAGGGCGCACAGCGCGGTCAGCATGCCCTGGCTGGTCAGGACGACGGCGCCGGCCGCGCTGTCGTCGCTGCGTACCGGGATGACGGCGGTGGTCCGGTCGACCACGATCATCCGGGTCGGGAGTGCGGGCACGGTGCGGACGTGGCCGCCTTGGGAGGAGAGCCAGTTGACGTACTCGACGGTGTGCGGGCTGTTGCGGACGCTGTCCAGGTAGACGGTCCGCATCCGGACGCCGCGCCCCAGCAGGGCGAGGTCGAGGGGCTTGGCGGCCTCGATGTTCTCGGGCTTCTGCCCGCCGTCGGGCGCGAAGGTCATGACCTCCTCGCGCACCTCCCGGGTGAGCGTCGCAAGCCGGTCGCGGATCTGGTCGAGGCCCGTGAGCTGCTCGACGCCGGGGTGGTTCCCGGCCGGCCGAAGGTCGGCGTAGTCGGCGATGAGCTGCGCGGCCGCCGCCCGGGAGGCCTCGACGCGCAGCTGCTGCGCGGCGAGTTCAGCCTGCTGGCGGGCCATCAGCAGTTCCATGCCGACCTCGGGGGAGACGGCCCGCAGTTCGCCCTCGCGGTCCGCGGACGGGCGCAGCAGGGCCAGTTCGCTGAGGGTGTCCAGGGCTGCCCTGATCTGCTGTTCGGGCAGGTCGAGCCGCGCGGCGAGGGCGGCGACGCCCTCCTGCGGATGGGCGAGCATCGCCCGGTAGACCGACTCCGAGGCCTTGTCCAGTCCCAGTGCCGTGAGCATCCGTACCCCCGTGAGGAACCCGTGTTCGATGTGCACGCGATCATTTCACAGCCGGGGGAGTGTGGTCACGGAGCCGTGTGGACGGTTCCGGCCGGGGACTGAACCGTCCGTGGTGATCCCCTTCACACCTATTGCCCGCTTCGGCACGCTCGATCCATGTATCTCGTTCACGCCGCCTTGCAGCCCGTTTCGCCCGGCCGCTCGCTGCCTCTCGACGCCCGTGAGCTCCTGTTGGCCACCGTCCACCCCGAGGACCGGGTCGAGCACCTCGTCCTCCACGCGGACGCGGTCCCGGATCCGGTGCTCGGCGTCTACCTGCTCGCCGACTCCCTTGCCGGGGCGGAGAGCCGGACGGCCGCGTTCTGCCGCCGCGCACTCGCGGCCGTACCCCAGTTCGCCGGCTGGAAGGCGGAGAGGGTCGCCGCACCGCTCGTCGTGCCGTTCTACGAGCGACTGCTGTCCGCCCCCGCCTTTCCTGGCCGGAACGGTCCAGGGACGGTTTCGGCCATCTGAGAACCCTTTCAACCGCCCTGACCAGCGACGAAGCTAGTGGTCGTCGGAAGGGAACACCGCCCGTACGACAACCGGAGAAAGCGTCACCGCGGAACGCGAGCACCGGAATCCCACCACCCCGTCGTATCCGAAGAGGACACCGTCATGCTTCGCACTGTCACCGCCGAGGCCGCCGCGGTCGCCGCCCTCGCCCTCGCCGCCCTGGTCCCCGCCGTCGCGGCCCAGGCCGCTCCCGCCCAGCCGGTCATCACTGCCCAGGCCGCCACCGTTCAGCCCGCCAACATGATCTGGGGCTGATCTCCCGCCAGGGCCGCGGCATTCCGCCGATCGGCTGCTCCTGCAGGGCAGCCGCCCGGACCTCCTGACAGGCCCAGCGCGCACCGCACATGAGGCGGCCTCCGCCAAGCTCCTCCCATGCTCCGGTTCTCCCAGTCCCTGACGAGGCCCCGAGCCGCCCAGAGCGGCAGGTCTCACGCGGCGCCGGCCGCACGGGACGCGGAGGCCAGCGGGCTCAGTGGCCTGACCCTCTGAACGAACCGCGCGCACACGGCGCGCATACCGAGTACTTCTCGCCGGTGCACCGCCGGCACGCCATCACCTGATCTCGTCCTGCTCGCAGACCTCTGGAGATATGTCATGTCCAAGATGACTTTTCGTCGCGCTGCCGCGCTGAGCACCGCCGCCGCGTTCCTGCCCATCAGCCTTGCCCTGGGTGCCGCGCCCGCCTCCGCCAGCGTCGGAAGCTCCATCGCCGCCACCGCGCAGGCCAACCTCGGCGACAAGAACTGCATGACCAACAGCGCGGGAGGGACGGGGTACTACACCAGCTGCAACGGAGAGGCCTGGTGCGCGGACTTCGCCAAGTGGGTCTGGGCCCAGAACGGTGTCGACGTGACCGGTCTCACCTCGGGCGCCGGCAGCTTCGGCCGCTACAACGGCGGACTGCACAGCACCCCGCACGTCGGCGACACGATCCTCTTCAACTACAACGGCTACGACTACGCCGACCACATCGCCATCGTGACGGCCGTCGGCAACGGCACCGTCACCACCATCGGCGGCAACGAGCACGGCGTGCACGGCAACTGGTCCGCCACCTCCATCGTCCAGCAGTCCACCCACAGCTCGGCGATCGGCTACAGCTGGGGCGGCCAGCGCATCAGCGGCTACGTCTCGCCGATCGGCGGAACGGACTCCGGCGCAAGTAACGCCCCGGCCCCCGCCCTGCCCCCGGGCAACCACGTGTACGACAACATCCGCTTCGCCAACGGCACCTGGCAGGGCGCCGCGCTCGCGGACGGCGGCGCCGACGTGTCCCAGGTCGTCACCGCGTCGCTGCCCAACGGTGACACCCACGTCATTACCCTCGTCAACGGCTCTGTGTACGACAACGTCCGTTTCGCGAACGGTACCTGGCAGGGCGCCGCGCTCGCGGACGGCGGCGGCAGCGTCGACCAGATCGCGGCGGTCGGTATGCCCAACGGCGACATGCACCTGGTGACGCTCAGCCGCGGTTCGGTGTACGACAACGTCCGCTTCGCCAACGGCACCTGGCAGGGCGCCGCCCTTGCGGACGGTGGTGGCTCGGTGGGTGCCATCTCCGCCGCGGCCCTGCCCAACGGCGACATGCACCTGGTGACCCTCTCTGGCGGTTCGGTGTACGACAACGTCCGCTTCGCCAACGGGACGTGGCAGGGAGCCGCCGTCGCGGACGGCGGCGGCCACGTCACCTCGATCGCGACGGTCGGCATGCCCAACGGCGACATGCACCTGGAGACGCTCACCGGCGGTTCGGTGTACGACAACATCCGCTTCGCCAACGGCACCTGGCAGGGAGCCGCCGTCGCGGACGGCGGCGGCCACACCGACGCCATCTCCGTCGCGGCCCTGCCCAACGGCGACATGCACCTGGTGACCCTCGGCGGTGGCGTGGTCTACGACAACGTCCGCTACGCGGGAGGCTCCTGGCAGGGCGCCCAGGTCGCAGACGGCAGCGGCTCGGTCAACGCCATCTCCGCCACGGGCATGCCCAACGGCGACATGCACCTGGAGACCCTCGCCAAGTAACGGGTCGCCGACGATCCGGAACCCGATCGCCCGGTCCCGCTCCAGGGGCCGGGCGGCCGCCCGCGCCAAGACCACCGCCCCGACCGGCAACGCCCTACGGGGCCCGCCCGCCACCCCCCGGCCCGAGGCACCTGACCAGGCTGCTCACACAACGCGTCCAGCACCGCAGAATCCCAGGAGCCCACTATGCCCGCACGCGCTCTCAAGGCCGCGGGTGGGCTGCCCGCAGCGGTGACCAGTGCGTCCGAGGCTTCCGTGAACGGGCAGCTGCAGGTGGTGGCTGTCGCCGGTGGCCGGGTGTACCACTCGATTCGCGGTACTGACGGCACGTGGAGCCCGTGGGGCGACGTGTACTCGATGGCAGGAGATGCGGGTGCGGCGACCGACGTCGCGGTGACCGGTACCGGTGCGGACATGCAGATCGTCATCGCGTCGAACGGAGGGACGAAGCAGTACCACGGTGCTCGGCTCGCCAGCGGCCAGTGGATGCCGCTGACCGATCTGACCTCGGTGGCGGGCTCGTTCACCACGACGTCGGTGAGTGCCGGGACGGTCGCCGGCGAGCTCCAGGCGACGTTCGTGACGACGGACAACCGCATCCTGCACGCCATCCGCTACACGGACGGCAGCTGGCAGAACGCCGCCGCAATCGACCTGACCGGCGTCTACGGCAACCACTACGCCGCGGGCATCACCGGGACCCTCTGATACGAAAATCCCCTCTCGCAGTTCTGCTCGAAGATCAGGCGACCTCGACGGATCGGAGAGTGACTTGGTGGCCGCCGAGGTCGTGGTACTCGATTCCGCGGGCGAACATGTGCCGGACCGCGATGAGGATTGAGTGCTTGACCTAGCCGACCTTTCAGCTGGTGAAAGAGAAGGCCTCGGGTGCGCGGGGTGACAGGGCGATCACCTCGTCGCCGGGCTCCAGCAGGTCGGGGCCGGGGACAAGGGCGGCCCGCCACTGCGACGTGAGCGCGGTGGCGGGCCGTACGGGGGAAGCGGGGATCAGGCCTCGTCGGAGTCCTCGCCCTCGCCCTCCTCGCCCTCGATCTCGTTCTGCAGGCCCAGGCGCTCGACGATCCACTGCTCGAAGCCGACCGCGGCCTGGGTCCAGTTCGCGGTGGTGGTGACGAAGTAGTCCAGGTTGACGCCGGTGCCGACGATCATCTGGGCCTCACCGATCAGACGGACCACGCCGTCCTCGTGGGTGTGGGTGTAGACCTTCGGCCAGAGGGTCTCGCGGTTCCACTCGTCGATCAGGTCGAGGATCTCGCCCTTCTTCTCCAGCGGGTACGCCCGGTCGTAGAAGGCGCGCACCGCGAAGAGCTCCTTCTGCTCGCCGCGGAACATGTAGTAGACGCGGAAGCCCTCCCAGGGGGCGGTGAGGTCGCCCTCCTCGTCCACGACGTGCTTGAGCTGCATCTGGTCGAGCAGCTGGGTGACCAGGCCCTGGTCCGGGACGATGATCGGCGGAGGGCCGGCCGGCCGCCCGCCCTGGCCACCGGGCTGGCCGCCTCCGGGGACGCCGAAGGACGGGATGGACGACGGGTCGATGCTCATGGGGGTCCTCTTCCTCAGTGCACGTGGTGGCCGGCAATGAGAGGCCGCCCTTTCCACCTCCCATCCTGCCTCATCCGGGGCCTCGCTCACAGGGGCACCCGGGGGCGCGTCGATCTTCCTTTCCGCGCCTCGCGGGCACCGGTCACCCAGGGTGCCCGGCGGGCGGCGGCCGGGCGGCGCGCCCGGCGCGCGGGTGAGCCAAGTCACGCGCCCGGCGCCCGGGTTCGGCTGCCGAACCGGCCGGATACGGTTAGCGTGCGACGGAACTCGCCGTTGGCAACATCCTTATTCGGTGGGCGAGTTGAGGTGATTTGAGCTGAAGGGGGGAAGCGGGATGGAGCGTACGGTGACCGGGGAGGGTGCCTCGCTCGGGAGGCTGCTGCGGAACATCCGGCTGGAGCGGGGGATGACGCAGGAGCAGTTGGGGGAGGTGTCGGGACTGAGCGTGCGGTCGATCCGCGACCTGGAGCGGGGGGTGTCCTGCCCGCGGGTTTCCACGCTGCGGCTGCTCACCCAGACGTGGAGCCTGCCACAGGCGCAGGGGGCCGAGCTGCACCGGCTGGCACGCACCTGGCGGGACCGCTCGCGGCGGCAGCGGCGGGGCGCGGCGGACTGACCGCGGGGAGCCGACAGACTGCGGGGAGCCGACCGGCCACGGGGAGTCGGCACGACGCGGTTCGGGCCGCTCCGCGCGCCTGAGCGCGGGGAGCGGCCCGAACCGGCCCTTCCGGGGTTACTTCTCCAGCGGGCCCCGACCGCGGACGGTGAGGCGGTCGCCCTCCTCGTCCCGCTCGACCAGGACGGTGTCCCCGTCGTGCACCTGGCCGGACAGGATCGCCCGGGCCAGCTGGTCGCCGATCGCGGACTGCACCAGCCGGCGCAGCGGGCGGGCGCCGTACGCCGGGTCGTACCCGGTGAGCGCCAGCCAGTCGCGGGCGGCCGAGGAGACGTCCAGGGTGAGCCGCCGCTCGCGCAGCCGCTCGCCGAGGCGGGCCACCTGGATGTCGACGATCCGGCTGAGCTCGCCGGTGCCCAGCGGGTCGAAGACCACGATGTCGTCCAGCCGGTTGAGGAACTCCGGTTTGAACGCGGCCCGGACGGAGTCCAGCACCAGGGCCTTCTTCTTGTCCTCGGGGGTGGCCGGGTCCACCAGGTACTGGCTGCCCAGGTTGGAGGTGAGGATCAGGATCGCGTTGCGGAAGTCCACCGTGCGGCCCTGGCCGTCGGTGAGCCGGCCGTCGTCCAGCACCTGGAGCAGGACGTCGAAGACCTCCGGGTGGGCCTTCTCCACCTCGTCCAGCAGCACCACGCTGTACGGGCGGCGGCGGACCGCCTCGGTGAGCTGACCGCCCTCCTCGTAGCCGACGTACCCGGGCGGGGCGCCGACCAGGCGGGAGACCGAGTGCTTCTCGCCGTACTCGCTCATGTCGATCCGGACCATCGCCCGCTCGTCGTCGAACAGGAAGTCGGCCAGCGCCTTGGCGAGTTCGGTCTTGCCGACACCGGTCGGACCGAGGAACAGGAAGGATCCGGTCGGGCGGTCCGGGTCGGCGATGCCCGAGCGGGTGCGGCGCACCGCGTCCGAGACCGCCTGCACGGCCTCCGTCTGGCCGATCAGGCGCCTGCCCAACTCCTCCTCCATGCGCAGGAGTTTGGCGCTCTCGCCCTCCATCAGACGGCCGGCCGGAATGCCCGTCCAGGAGGCGACCACATCGGCCACGTCGTCCGGGCCGACCTCCTCCTTGACCATCGACGGCGAGGCGGACCCGGTCTCGTTGTTCGCAGCGGCGGCGCGTTCCTGGGCGTCGGTGAGCTCCTTCTCGGCCGCCGGGATCTCGGCGTACATCAGCTTGGACGCCCGCTCGAAGTCCCCGTCGCGCTGGGCCCGTTCGAGGGCGCCGTGCAGGTCGTCCAGCCGCTCCTTGAGCTCGCCGACCCGGTTGAGGCTCTTCTTCTCCTGCTCCCAGCGCGCCGTCAGCACGCTCAACTGCTCGTTCCGGTCGGCGAGATCGCGCCGAAGTCGGGCCAGCCGGTCGACCGAGGCCGGGTCCGACTCCTTCTCCAGGGCCAGCTCCTCCATTCGCAACCGGTCGACGGCGCGCTGGAGTTCGTCGATCTCGACCGGGGAGGAGTCGATCTCCATCCGCAGCCGGGAGGCCGCCTCGTCGACCAGGTCGATGGCCTTGTCGGGCAGGAAGCGGGAGGTGATGTAGCGGTTGGACAGGGTGGCGGCGGCGACCAGGGCGGCGTCCGAGATCTGCACCTTGTGGTGCGCCTCGTACCGGCCCTTGAGGCCGCGCAGGATGGCGATCGAGTCCTCCACGCTGGGCTCGCCGACCAGCACCTGCTGGAAGCGGCGCTCCAGGGCCGGGTCCTTCTCGATCCGCTCGCGGTACTCGTCCAGCGTGGTGGCGCCGACCATCCGCAGCTCGCCGCGGGCCAGCATCGGCTTGAGCATGTTGCCCGCGTCCATCGCGGAGTCGCCGCCGGCGCCCGCGCCGACCATGGTGTGCAGCTCGTCGATGAAGGTGACGACCTGGCCGTCGGAGGCCTTGATGTCGTTCAGGACGGCCTTCAGCCGTTCCTCGAACTCGCCGCGGAACTTGGCGCCGGCCACCATCGCGCTGAGGTCCAGCGCGACCAGCCGCTTGCCGCGCAGCGACTCCGGCACGTCGCCGGCCACGATGCGCTGGGCCAGGCCCTCGACCACGGCGGTCTTGCCGACGCCGGGCTCGCCGATCAGCACCGGGTTGTTCTTGGTCCGGCGGGAGAGCACCTGGACCACCCGGCGGATCTCGTGGTCGCGGCCGATCACCGGGTCGAGCTTGCCGTCCCGGGCGGCCTGGGTGAGGTCGGTGCCGTACTTCTCCAGCGCCTTGTAGGTGCCCTCCGGGTCCGGCGAGGTGACCCGGCCGCTCCCCCGGACGTCCTTGAAGGCGGCGAGCAGCGCCTTGGGCGTGGCGCCCTGCTGCACCAGCAGCTCGGCCACCGGCCCGCCCTCGGCGGCCAGGCCGACCATCAGGTGCTCGGTGGAGACGTACTGGTCGTCCAGGTCGTCCGCGCGCTTGCCGGCCTCGGTGAGCACGGCGAGGGTGTCCCGGGCGAGCTGCGGGGCGGCGACCGTCGAGCCCGTCGCGCTGGGCAGCGCGGTCAGCTGGCGGCGCGCCTCGGCGTCGATCCGGGCGGCGTTCGCCCCGACCGCCTCCAGCAGGGGCCGGGCGATGCCCTCGGGCTGCTCCAGCAGGGCGATCAGGATGTGCACCGGCCTGACGTCCGGGTTGCCGACCGTGCCCGCCTGCCGGATCGCGGCGGACAGGGCGTCCTGCGTCTTGGTGGTGAACTTGCTCGCGTCCACTGCTGGGGGATCCTCCCTCGTCGTCCTTCACTACTGCTACATACAGCATGCACTAACTTGAGTCTATTCCGCTCAAGTTTTCTCCATCGGCCCGAGGCCCGGGTTTCCCCTGGCTCGACCTTTCGCCGGGCTCAGGTTCCCGGGTTCAGGTCCCCGCGCGGGGGTTTCCTCGCGCAGGTTCCCCGGGCTCAACTCTTCCTCCTGGCGATGGGGCCGTTCGTCCGCCGGGTCAGCCCCAGCAGCTCCCGGGCCGGCCCGCTCGGCCGGTGCCCGGCCGGCCACACCGCGCGCAGCGGCCGCCGCAGGTCCAGCTCCTCCGCCAGCGGCACCTCGACCAGCCGCCGGGTGGCCAGCTCCTCCACCACCGCCAGCTCGCTCAGGCAGACCGGCCCCGCCCCGGTCATCGCCGCCGCCTTCAGCGCGGTGGACGAGGCCAGCTCCAGCCGGGGCCGCGTCGCGCCCCCGTACGGCGTCAGCGCCATCTCCAGCACCTCCCGGGTGCCCGAGCCGGGCTCCCGGAGCACCAGCGGGGTGGCCGCCAGCTCGGTCCCGGTCAGCGGGGTGCGCCGACGCGACCACGGGTGACCGGGCGCCACCACGACCACCAGCCGGTCCGCCGCCACCACCGCGCCGGCCAGTCCGGGCGGGGTGGACGGGCCCTCGACGAAGCCGAGGTCGGCCTCCCGGGCCAGCACGTGCCCGGCGACCTCCGCCGAGTTCGCCGTCCGCAGCGTCACCGCCGTCCCCGGGCTGGCCTCGGCGAGCGCCAGCAGCCAGCCCGGCATCAGGTACTCGGCGACGGTCAGGCTGGCCACCACCCGCAGCTTGGCGTCCCGCCGTTCGCGCAGCGCGTCGATCCCGGCGTCCAGCGCCTGGGCCGCCTCCACCACCTGCCGGGCCCACTCGACCACCAGTCGGCCCGCCTCGGTGGGCCGGCTGCCCCGGGGCGAGCGCTCCAGCAGCGCGACGCCGATCTGCCGCTCCATGCCCTTGATCCGGGCGCTGGCGGTCGGCTGGCTGACGCCCAGCTCGGCCGCGGCCCGGCCGACGCTGCCCAGTCGGGCCACCGCGAGCAGCAGTTCCAGGGCGCCCAGTTCGGGGACGTGCGGGGAGAGGGGCATAGGTTCAGGCTATGTCCTCATAGGATTCGCGGCGCTACCGGCGGCCGGGCCGCCGGGCCAGGGTGGAACCATGTCCACCTCGGTCGATGTCCGTCCGCTCACCCGTCCCGCTCCCCGTACCCGGCTCTCCCGGTTCGACCTCGCCCAGCTCGGCCCCAACTGGTACGCCGCCGTGATGGGCACCGCGATCATCGCCAACGGCGCCGCCGCCCTGCCGGTCCGGGTGCCCGGGCTGATCGGCTTCGGCGAGGTGATGTGGGCGCTCGGGCTGGCCGCCCTGCTGGTGCTGGCCGGGGCCCGGCTGGTCCACCTCACCCGGCACCGCGAGGCGGCCCGCGCCCAGCTGCTGGACAACCCGGCCACCGCGGTCTTCTACGGCTGCCCGCCGATGGCGCTGCTGGCGGTCGGGCTCGGCACCCTGCTGCTCGGCTCCCGGGTCATCGGCACCGGTCCGGCGGTCGCCCTGGACGCCGTGCTGTGGGGCGTCGGCACGCTGTACGCGCTGACCGTCGCGGCCGGCATCCCGTACCTGATGATCACCCGGCACCCGGTGTCCGCGCTGGAGGCCAACCCGACCTGGCTGCTGCCGGTGGTCGCACCGCTGGTCGCCTCCGCCTGCGGCCCGGCCCTCGTCCCGCACCTGCCCGCCGGAGCACCCCAGCAGGCCCTGCTGTACGGCTGCTGGGCGCTGTTCGGGGTCGGCCTGCTGGCCACCCTGGTGCTGCTGCCGGTGGTGTTCACCGGGCTGTTCCACAGCAAGCTGCCCGCCCTGACGCTCACCCCCGCGCTGTTCCTGGTGCTCGGCCCGCTCGGCCAGTCCGTCACCGCGATCCACCAGCTCGCCGACGCCGCCCGCCCGGTGCTGCCCGCCCTGGCGCCCGTCATGCTGCCGCTGGCCGAGCTGTACGGCATCGCGGTGATCGGCGTCGCGATGCTCTGGCTGGCCGTCGCGCTCACCGCCAACCTGCGGGCCCGCCGGGCCGGGATGCCGTTCGCGATGACCTGGTGGGCCTACACCTTCCCGATCGGCACCTGCGTCACCGGCGCCGCCGCGCTCGCCCGGCACACCGGCTTCGGCGGCTTCACCGCGCTGGCCGCCGGGCTCTACCTGCTGCTGGTCGTCGCCTGGGGGCTGGCGGCGGGGGGCACCGCCGCAGGGCTGGTGCGCGGGCGACTGCTGGCGCGCTGACCCGGTCGGACGGCCGGTCGGACGGTCAGTCGAAGGAATGGCCCCGGCTCAAAAGCAGGCCGCCGTTGCAGGAATGCGCACCTTCAGGCTGACCGTGCACAGCCAACCGGCCGCCGCTGCCCGCACCCCCCGCTGGCCTCGGGCTTTACCGGAATCCCGCCCGCCGCCCACGGCACCGCATCGGCACCGGGATGCAGGTACCTGCAAATGCGCGAACCTGAACTCGGGCGACACTTGTCCACCGGGCGTCACGCTGTGAGGGTGGAGGCACGCCAAGGTCGCCGGGCAACCGCAGCCCGAGAGTGGCGACTTGCTCTTCAGGTCTGACCACGTGTGCAACGTTCAGCACGCGTGGAACGGGGGGGAAGAGCGCCGGCCGGGGTCCATGTGTGGTGATGGACTCCGGATCCGGATCCGTCGAGGCGTTGCTGCTCCGCCTCGACGGAAGCGCCTGGGCATTGGCGTGCCGACGGCGGCCCCCGGGCACCCGGTGTGCGACGGCACCCGGACCCGGGGGCCCGCCGTCCGACCGGTACCGTGAGCACGCCCGGCAGCCGGTACCGCGCACCCGCGACTCGCGTGTACGGGCGGGGGCAACACCAGGGGAGAGGCGTCCGGCAGGGAGAGTGCGACGTGACGGCGGAACCGGCGGTCACGCCGCACCACGCGGTACCCGTGGGCGGGGAGCCCGACGAGGCGGCCCGGCAGCTCTACCTGGCGATCATCGCCGAAGGCGGCCGCATCCCCTGCGCCGACATCGGGGACACCGACCGCGACGCGCTCCGGCAACTCCTCGACATCGGCCTGCTGATGGCCAACCGGATGGACCGCTGCTACACCGCCGTCAGCCCGCGCTCGGTCAGCGACCGCCTCGGCTCCGAGCTCCGCAGCGAGGCGACCCGGCTGCTGGTCCGCGCGGAGAACCTCCCGGGCGCCCTCGACGGCCTCACCCGCGCCTACGACGCGATGCCCCGTCCGTCCGGCCGCTCCAGCGGCGCGGTCTACGTCGAGGGCCACGTTCACATCCGCCAGCGGATCTCCCAGCTGGTCTCCGACTGCCGCTCCGAGGTGCTCACCGCCCAGCCCGGCCACCGACCCGCCGACACCCTCCAGGTCGCCCTCGCCCAGGACGTCCAACTCCTCCAGCGCGGCTGCTCGCTGCGCACCATCTACCAGCCGGTCGCGCTCGCCGAGGCGCCCGCGCTCGCCTACGCCGAGGAGGTCACCCGGCACGGCTCCCAGATCCGGATCCTCGACGAGCCCTTCCAGCGGCTGATCGTCTTCGACCGCAGCGTCGCCGTCATCGCCGCCAACGACGACAACAGCACCGCCGCCTTCATCAGCGACCCGGCCGCCCTCACCTTCCTGATCGGCGCCTTCGAACGCGACTGGGCCCGCGCCGACAGCACCGAGGCCGCCGCCGCCCTCGGCCAGGGCCCCGCCCGCTCCATCCCCGACCGGGTCGGCCGCCTCCTCGCCCGCGGCCTCACCCAACGCGCCGTCGCCACCCGCCTCGGCCTCAGCGAACGCACCGTCGCCGCCCACATCTCCCGCCTCCGCGACCGCTACGGCGCCCAGACCCTCTTCCAGCTCGGCTGGCTGATGAGAGGCTCCCGCGATGACTGACGAGCCCGCCCCGGCCGAGCGCGCCCTCTACCTCGCCGCCGTCCGCGGTGGCGGCCGCCTACGCCCCGAGGACCTCGCTCCCGCCGACCGCCCCACCGTCGCCGCCCTCGTCGCCCGCGGCCTGCTCACTCCCACCGCCACCGGCTACACCGCCGCCAACCCGCGCGCCCTCGGCGACCGCCTCGGCGTCGAACTCCGCACCCGCGCCACCCGCCTGCTGCTCCACGCCGAGCGCCTCCCGGTCGCCCTCGGACCGCTCACCCGGGCCTACGAGGCGGTCCGCCGACCGGACGGGCCGGGCGGGCCGGGCGGGCCGGGCGGTTTCGGGCCGGAGAGTGTGGAGTTCGACACCGCCGTCGACATCCGCCAGCGCATCGCCGAGCTCATCTCCGAGTGCAAGGAGGAGTTCCTCGCCGCCCAACCCGGGCCGCGCCCCCTCGACGGCCTCCAGATGGCCCTCGCCCAGGACCTCTCCCTGCTCCGCCGCGGCTGCTCGATGCGCACCCTCTACCAGCCGGTCACCCTCACCGACCATGCCGTGCTGCGGCAGATCGCCCTCCGCACCCGGCAGGGCGCCCGGGTCCGGGTGCTCGCCGAACCCTACGAACGGCTAATGATCTTCGACCGCTCGGTGGCCGTCATCCCGGCCGCCGAGGACCGCAGCCGCGCCGCCTTCCTCACCGACCCCACCACCGTCGCCTACCTGGTCGCCCACTTCGAACGCGACTGGGCCCGCGCCACCCCCGCCGACCACCACATCGAAGCCCCGCACCCCACCACCGTCCGCATCGGCCGCCTCCTCGCCCGCGGCCTCACCCAACGCACCGTCGCCACCCGACTGGGCCTCAGCGAACGCACCGTCGCCGGCCACATCGCCCGCCTCCGCGACCGCTACGGCGCCCAGACCCTCTTCCACCTCGGTTGGCACCTGCGCGGAGAACACCATGGCTGACGCCTCCGCCCTCCTCTCCGCCGCCCTCCCGGACGCCGCCGCCCGCGCCCTCTACCTCGCGGTGCTGCGCGAGGGCGGCCGCATCCGCGCCGCCGAGGTCGGTCCGGCGGACCGGGCGGCGCTCCAGCGGCTGGTGGAACTCGGGCTGCTGGTACCGCAGTTGCAGGACGCCGCGTACAGCGCGATCGACCCGCGTGCGGCCACCGAACGGATCGGCACCGAAATCCGCTTCCAAGTCGCCCGACTGCTTACGGAAGCCGAACAACTCCCGGAACTGATGGGCGATCTCACCCGGGCATACGACGCGACTCCGAAACGGCGGGGCGACTCGACCGGGGTGCGATACATTTCGGGAAAGGAGCAAATTCGGCACGAACTGGGGCAATTGAGCCAGGAGTTCCCCAACGAGGGCCTGACCGCCCAGCCCGGCGGCCCCCGGTTGCCCACCGAAATGCCTGACGCGCTCGACCGTGCCCGTCGCTACCGCGAACGCGGCGGAACCTTGCGCACCCTGTACGAGCGCTCGGCCAAGCTCGACCCGGCGACCGTACGGTTCGCCGCTCAAACCGCCCAACTCGGTTCCACCACACGAGTCCTCGCCGTACCGTTCAAGCGCTTCCTGGTCTTCGACCGTGCCGTCGCCATCATCCCCGCCGCCTCGGACTACTCCAGCGCCGCCGTGGTCGACGACCCGGCGATGGTCGCCTTCGCGGCCGATACCTTCGAGACGCTCTGGCAGCAGGCCGAAGGAGTCAACTGGGCGTCCCTGGCTGCTGGTTCCGCTGAGCCCGCCGTCCACGAGCGGGTTGCCGGACTGCTCGCCCAGGGCCTCACCCAACGGTCGATCGCGAGTCGCCTGGGCCTGAGTGAGCGCACGGTCGCCAGCCATATCGCCCGCCTGCGCGAGCTGTACGACGCCGAGACGCTCTTCCAACTCGGCTGGCATTTGAGAGGTGAGCAGTCATGACCGATCACGGCCTCATGCTTCCCGACGGCGCCGCCCGCGAGCTCTACCGCGCGATCCTCCGCGAGGGCGGCCGCATCCGCATCGCCGACATCCAGGAGCGGGACGCGGCGACCGTCCAGTCGCTGCTGGACCTGGGCCTGCTGAAGCCGTACGTCTCGGACGGGTCGCTCAGCGCGATCAACCCGCGCTCGGTCACCGCCCGTCTCGGCGCCGATCTGCGGGCGGCGGGTACCCGCCTGATGATGCAGGCCGAGCAACTCCCGATCCTTCTAGGCGACTTGACCGCCGCCTACGACACCGCCCCGCGACGCCACGACCGCACCGGAACCATCCGGATCGTTGAAGGCGGCGAGAACATCCGGCACCGGATCTCGCAGCTCAGCGAAGAGCTGAACCATGAGGCGCTTTCGCTCCACCCCGGTGGAGCCAGGCCGACGGACGCCACCGGCGACATCGTGGAAACCGCCCGCCGTTTTGTTGAGGCCGGCGGTTCGATGAACACCATTTACGAGGACACGGCCCGACTCGATGGTCCGACCGTCCGTCTGGCCGCTCGCTTGACCGACATCGGCTGCCGCATCCGGGTCGCACCGTTTTCGCTCACCAAGATGATGATCTTCGACCGCACCGTGGCCGTCATTCCGGCCTCGGCCGATCTCGATGCCGCGGCTTTCGTGGAAGACCCGGCCACGGTCGTCTTCCTGGCGGAGGTCTTCGAGCGATTCTGGCAGCTCTCCGAGGGTGTCAACTGGGCGGCCCTGGCCGCAGGTTCCACGGACTCCGACCCTCGCGAGCAGGTGGGCCGCCTGCTCGCGAGGGGCCTCACCCAGCGGGCCATCGCCACTCGCCTGGGCCTGAGCGAGCGAACAGTCGCCGGTCACATCGCCCGCCTGCGCGAGCTGTACGACGCCGAGACGCTCTTCCAGCTCGGCTGGCAGATGAGGGGGGCTCGCGGTGCCTGAGCCGGTACTCGATCTGCCCGGGCCACCATTGGCCGCGCAGCCCGGGCGGAGGCGGCCGGGCTGCGCGGCGAGCGGCGGAAGCAAGAGCCCGGAGGGGGATCCGGGGGGTGCGCTCTGCTCAGCCGGTGGCGGCGCCGGTCGGCCAGTAGCCGGGGACGGAGGACTGCTGTCGGGGGACGTTGAACTGCTCGCCGGGCGCGGTCCAGAAGCCCTCGCGCAGGGAGAGCGCCATGCCGGCCCAGTCCAGGGCGGTCTCCACCGTGTGGTTGAGGGCCTCCTGCGACCAGGTGTCGTCGAAGACCAGCGGCAGGACGGGGGCGACCTGCTCGATGGTGGCGATCAGCGGGTTGTGGGTGATCGCCTCGTCGACGAGCAGGACGATCGGCTTCCGCAGGGCCGACGCCCAACCCAGCTCCAGGCTCACCCCGGCCGAGAGCGGGGCACCGACGTAGGCGAAGACCAGGTCCGCGGACTGCAGGGCGCGGAAGTCGGACGGCACCCGGGGCTCGGGCGCGCGGCCGGCGACGGTCCAGGCGTCGCTGTGGTGCGCGCTGTACACGGCGGCGCCGCTGCGGAGCAGGGTGGTGCGGAGCGTCGTCAGCCGCGTCCGGCTGGCGAGGGTCACCACGCTGTCGGCCGGGCCGGTCAGCCGCATCAGCGGCGCGGCCAGGAACACACGTGCACGCCGACCCTCAGGGGCCTGGCTGTCGTGGTGACGCAGGTAGGGCTCGGTCATGTCGACTCCGGGGAAAGGCCGACCGGGTGGAGGAGGCGGTGCCGGTAGGCGTGTTTAGTTGCTGCTTCAAGGAATCCGATGGTTAAGCAGGAAGGAAATTTGACGGTACAGCGGCAAGTCTTCCGGCTTCATGGGACCATCGGGAGCGAACTGATCGTCTATCAGCGGTGATGGCTTCGTCCAGCGGTCCGCCCTGGCATCTGGATGCCTGGCAGAGAGATGACGCTCGCTCTGTTGGTCGACAGGTGACACTGGAGCAAGGCATGCGGCATCATGTGGACGCTAGTGCTATTAGTCCAACTTGCGGACTTGAGAGGAAGAGGGTGGGTCCATGTCCCGTATGCGCCGACTTGTCCGTAAGGCTGTGCTGTCCACGGTAGTGGGCGCTTCCCTCGTGGCCGCTGGTGTCTCCGTCGGAGGTTATGGGCCCTTCGGGATGGCGCATGGCCGTGCGACCGTTGCTGTTGTCGGGGCGGAGACGGTGGCTGACGACTTTCACTGGTAGGACCGGCCCGTGACCGGATTGCTCGGCCGGCAGGCGGACGGAACGCCAGGTCTCCTGTGCACGCCGAATGGCCCATTGGCCTGGGCGTACCGTCTCCCGGCTTCCGTCGGTGTCCCGTGAACCGGCGGCGCGACCGACAGGCGCCGCCCGTATCGGGCCGCTGCCATTCCGTGTCCGCAGAGGAGCCTCGGGTCACGGTGTCAGTGGCCTGCGCGATCCGCCTTTGCGGCGTGCCCGAGTACGTAGCCGAGCTGGAAGAGCGAGTCGACGTTGTACTCCTCGCGCATTTCCGCGATGTGCCTGGCCAGGGTCCGTTCGCTGATGCCGAGTCGCCGTGCGATGACTCGGTGATTCGTTCCGGATAGCAGTAGGTCGATGATCGTCTGTCGGAGCTGTGAAACCACCTGCTGGGGTACGGTGCGGTCGCCTTCGAAATCCAGGGCTCTGCTCCAGTTTCGTTCGAAAACCTCTTGAGCGAGATAGTTGATCACTGCCGCGTCATGGACGAAAGCGGCCAGATTGTCACCGGCGATTGGAATGACGGCGAGCCGTCGATCGAAGATCAGCAGTCGCGTGTACGGCTCGTCCAGGGTCCGGAACTGCCACCCCTCCTTGGCGAGTGTGGCGACATAGTCCCTGGTGGGTTGGTGGTAGCGGGTGCTCGCGTTGTAGATCGACCGCATCGACGCACCGGTTCGAATGATGTCGAGATCCCGTTTCAGGAATGAAGTCAGCATTTCGGAGGGGCGTGGCCCTCCAGGCTGCATGGCGAGACCTTCGGTCATGCCGTTGGCCATGGCCTGTTGTAGCCGTTGGTTAATCACCGCCCGGCCCTGAACGTACTCGATGGGGCCGCCGCTCTGGTCCGGCGTGTGAAATGCCTCCGCCAGATCTGTCAATTCACCCGGAATTGAAACCGCGCGGGACAAGAGGTCGAGAGCCTGGCGCTGCCAAGTTGAGCTCAGGCTGGCGGCAAGTTTTTCAGGGTCGGCGGCGAACAATGACCCGGGCTCGTCGTTGTCCGATATCAGAAGTCCGAGTCCCAGCAACTCCTGGATGGCCTCACCCTCCTCCTGAGAGCAGGTATCCCTGGTGAGCCGGCCGTTGCCCGCCAACGCTTTGAGGTACAGCGTGCGGGCGCCGGGAGACAGGATCGGCGATCGACCGTGGCTGTTCACCAGGTGCTCTCGATCACTCACTTTCGGCTCCTTGTCGTCGACCGGACAACTAGTCAACGCGACTGAAGTCCGCAGCCTCAGGGATCTTAATCCGAGACCGCGATCCGATGCTCAGGTCAAATGAAGGCCGTCAAGGCGCCCGGCAGTTGCTCCGAAACCAGCACTCTCTCACCAACACCGAGCCGCCGGCACCCCCCGAACAGGAGGGAGCCGGCGGCTGGCGAGGTGAGCAGTGCCCCGGGTCAGCGCCTGGGGCGCCAGACGACGAGGGCGCTGGACTGGGGGGTGGGGGGCTGGTACGGGACGAGGTCGCGGCGGTAGGAGGCGTGGACGGCGGCCTCGCGCTGCTGGAGGGCGGTGGCGGCGCCTTCGAGCGAGTCGACCAGCTCGGTGATGCGGGCCTGGAGGGCGGCGACCTGGTTCTCCAGCTCGATGATCCGCTTGATGCCGGCCAGGTTGATGCCCTCGTCCTGGGAGAGCCGCTGGACCTCCCGCAGCTGCTGGATGTCGCGGGCGGAGTAGCGGCGGCCGCGGCCGGCGGTGCGGTCGGGGCAGACCAGGCCGAGGCGGTCGTACTGGCGCAGGGTCTGCGGGTGCAGGCCGGACAGCTCGGCGGCGACCGAGATGACGTACACCGGGGTTTCCTCGGTGAGCACGTACTGCGGCGGGGCCGCGGCGGTGCGCCGGGTGCGGCGGGGGCCGTTGCCGGGAAGGCCCTCGCCGAGGCCGGGGCCGATCGGGCTGTCGGGGGTCATCGGGTTCGGGGACATCTGGTCGTCACGCTCCCTTCGCCGCCCGGAAGAGGGCGGCTCGCGGGTCGTCGGAGGCGGTGGCCTCGCGGTACTGCTCCAGGGCGTTCAGCGCGTCGCCGTCGACGTGCTGAGGCACCACGACCTCGACGGTGACGAGGAGGTCGCCGCGGGTGCCGTCCTTGCGGGTGGCGCCCTTGCCGCGGGCGCGCATGGTGAGACCGTTGGCGCTGCCCGGGGGCAGCTTGAGCTTGACGGCGGGGCCGCCGAGCGTGGGTACCTCGATGGTGGCGCCGAGGGCCGCCTCGGGGAAGGTGACCGGGACGGTGACGGTCAGGTTGTCGCCCTTGCGGCCGAACACCGGGTGCGGGTCGACGTGGACGGTGACGTAGAGGTCGCCGGGCTGGCCGCCGCGCTCGCCCTGGGCGCCCTTGCCCTTGAGCCGGATCCGCTGGTCGGCCTGGACGCCGGCCGGGATGCGGACCTGCATGGTGCGGGCCGAGGTGGCCCGGCCGCTGCCGTGGCAGTCGGTGCACGGGTCGTCGACGATCATGCCCCGGCCGCGGCAGTCCTTGCACGGCTCGGAGAGCGCGAAGGCGCCCTGGCCGCGGCTGACGGTGCCGGCGCCGACGCAGGTCGGGCAGACCCGCGGGGTGGTGCCGGACTTGGCGCCGGTGCCGTTGCAGACGCGGCAGGGGGCCTGGCTGGTCATCCGCAGCGGGACGGTCGCGCCGTCCACCGCCTCCTCGAAGGAGAGCGTCACCTCGGTCTCGACGTCGGCGCCGCGCCGGGGCTGGGCCTGCCGGGTGCCGCCGCGGTTGAACAGGCCGCCGAAGACGTCGCCGAGCCCGCCGCCACCGCCGCCGCCGCCCTGGTTACCGCTGAAGAGGTCGCCGAAGTCGAAGCTGTAGCTGCCGGTGCCGGGGCCGCCGGTGCGGAAGCCGCCGTTGGCGAAGAGGCTGCGGGCCTCGTCGTACTCCTTGCGGCGCTTCTCGTCGGAGAGGACGTCGTACGCCTCGGAGATGTCCTTGAAGCGCTCCTCGGCCTTGGCGTCGCCCTTGTTCGCGTCCGGGTGGAACTCGCGCGCCAGCTTGCGGTAGGTCTTCTTGATCTCGGTGGCGGTGGCGTCCTTGGGCACGCCGAGGACCTTGTAGTAGTCCTTCTCGACAAAGTCCTTGCCGCTCATACGTCCACCTCGCTGCGCTCGGCAGCCGCTGAGCGGTTCACGCGCCCCTCGATGGTTCGCTCGCTGCGCTCGCTCACGGCCTCCGCCACCTCCCGATGTCCATCGTCACTGCGCTGTCAACGGCAACTGGAAGAAGAGCCGTTGACAACGCGCTGCGGAGCCGGCCGCCGTGTTGGCCGGCGTACGACTCCGCAGCGCACTGGTTGTCAGCTGTCACAGGTTGTCAGCTGTCCGAGCCACCGTCGGACGTGTCCGCGTCGGCGGACTTCGCCTCGGCGTCCGGGGCGGACGTCGTCTGGGTGCCCGGCTGGGGCTCCGCCACGGCGACCATCGCCGGGCGGATGATCCGCTCGCCGATGCGGTAGCCGGGCTGGAGGATCTGCACGCAGGTGTCCTCGGTGACGTCCGAGGAGTAGCTGTGCATCAGCGCCTCGTGCTGGGTCGGGTCGAAGGGCTCGCCCTCCTTGCCGAACTGCTGGAGGCCCAGCTTGGCGACGACCGTCTCCAGGGACTCGGCGACGGACTTGAAGCCGCCCGTCACCTCGCCGTGCTCGCGGGCGCGGCCGATGTCGTCCAGGACCGGGATCAGGGACTCCAGGATGTTGGAGACCGCGATCTCGCGGACGGTCAGTCGGTCGCGCTCGACCCGCTTGCGGTAGTTCTGGTACTCGGCCTGCAGCCGCTGCAGGTCCGCGGTGCGCTCGGCCAGCTCGCGCTTGGCCGTGGCGAGATCCTCGGAGCCCTCGCCGGCACCCGCCGCCGCGGCCTCCTCGGCAGCCTTGATCACGGCCTCCTCGGCGGCGGAGTCGTCGCCGGGCTTGCCGCCCTGCGGCTTGTCCGTCATGCCGACGCACCGCCCTTGGGCTTCTCGTCGTCCACGATCTCGGCGTCGACGACGTCGTCCTCCTTGGCGTGGGTGGACTCGCCGGCCGCGGCCGCACCGGCACCGGCGGCGTCGGCGTTGGCGTACAGCGCCTGGCCGAGCTTCTGGGCGGTGGTGGAGACCTTCTCCGAGGCCTCGCGGATCTTCGCGATGTCCTCGCCCTTCAGGGCCTCCTTGAGCTCGCCGATGGCGGTCTCGACCTCGGTCTTGACGTCGGCCGGGAGCTTCTCGGCGTTGTCGGCGATGAACTTCTCGGTCGAGTAGACGAGCTGCTCGGCGGAGTTGCGGGTCTCGACGGCCTCGCGGCGCTTGTGGTCGTCCTCGGCGTACTGCTCGGCCTCGCGGCGCATGCGGTCGACCTCGTCCTTCGGCAGCGAGGAGCCGCCGGTGACGGTCATCTTCTGCTCCTTGCCGGTGCCGAGGTCCTTGGCCGCGACGTGCATGATGCCGTTGGCGTCGATGTCGAAGGTGACCTCGATCTGCGGCAGGCCGCGCGGCGCCGGCGGCAGGCCGGTCAGCTCGAACATGCCGAGCTTCTTGTTGTACGCGGCGATCTCGCGCTCGCCCTGGTAGACCTGGATCTGCACGGACGGCTGGTTGTCCTCGGCCGTGGTGAAGATCTCGGAGCGCTTGGTCGGGATCGTGGTGTTGCGCTCGATCAGCTTGGTCATGATGCCGCCCTTGGTCTCGATGCCGAGGGACAGCGGGGTGACGTCCAGCAGCAGGACGTCCTTGACCTCACCCTTGAGGACACCGGCCTGGAGCGAGGCACCGATGGCGACGACCTCGTCCGGGTTGACGCCCTTGTTGGCGTCCTTGCCGCCGGTCAGCTCGCGGACGAGCTCGGCGACGGCCGGCATGCGGGTCGAGCCACCGACCAGGACGACGTGGTCGATCTCGGAGAGCGAGATGCCGGCGTCCTTGATCACGTTGTGGAACGGGATCTTGCAGCGCTCCAGCAGGTCGGCGGTCAGCTGCTGGAACTGGGCGCGGGTGAGCTTCTCGTCCAGGTGCAGCGGGCCCTCGGCGGAGGCCGTGATGTACGGCAGGTTGATCGAGGTCTCGGAGGACGAGGACAGCTCGATCTTGGCCTTCTCGGCTGCCTCGCGCAGACGCTGCAGGGCCATCTTGTCCTTGGACAGGTCGACGCCGTGGCCGCTCTGGAAGGTCTTGACCAGGTGGTCGACGACCTTCTGGTCCCAGTCGTCGCCACCGAGGTGGTTGTCACCGTTGGTGGCCTTCACCTCGACGACCCCGTCGCCGATCTCCAGCAGGGAGACGTCGAAGGTGCCACCGCCGAGGTCGAAGACCAGAATGGTCTGGTCGTCCTTGTCCAGGCCGTACGCGAGGGCGGCCGCGGTCGGCTCGTTGACGATGCGCAGGACGTTCAGGCCCGCGATCTCGCCGGCCTCCTTGGTGGCCTGGCGCTCGGAGTCCGAGAAGTACGCCGGGACGGTGATGACGGCGTCGGTGACGGTCTCGCCCAGGTACGCCTCGGCGTCGCGCTTCAGCTTCTGCAGCACGAAGGCCGAGATCTGCTGCGGCGTGAAGTCCTTGTTGTCGATGTTGATCTTCCACCCGGTGCCCATGTGGCGCTTGACCGAGCGGATGGTGCGGTCGACGTTGGTGACCGCCTGGCGCTTGGCCACCTCGCCGACCAGGACCTCGCCGTTCTTGGCGAAGGCGACGACGGACGGCGTGGTCCGGGCGCCCTCGGCGTTCGTGATGACGGTGGGCTCGCCACCCTCGAGAACGCTGACGACCGAGTTCGTCGTGCCGAGGTCGATGCCGACCGCGCGTGCCATCGTAGATACCTCCACGGAAGAGTTGAGCTTTACGGGCTCAAGCATGCATGAGGCCCACGAACGAGTCAACAGCCTTGAGCTGTCCTGGCTCAACTTTGCTGCGGCGGCGCTTCCCCTCTTCCGTTTTGCTCCGAATGGATGAGTATGGCCTTACGTGACTGCCGCCATACCTTGAGCACCTTCTGAATCGGTGCTAACGGGCGGTAAGGTCCGGCCGGTGGGTGGTTAAGTTACCCACGAGTACACTTGACCGACTTATACCTTCACCGCCGCTGGAGTACGGAGAAGCCGGATGCAGCTAGCAGCGATCGTCATCTCACTGGGCACGACCGTGGTCGGCGTGGCGCTGTTCGCTCGTGCCATCGCGCAGATCTACCGGTTCGTCCGGCTCGGCCAGCCCGTCCCGAAGGGCGCGCGGATCAACGACCCGGTGGCCCGCACGGTGACCCTGATCCGTGAGTTCCTCGGGCACACCCGGATGAACAAGTGGGGCGTCGTCGGCGTCGCCCACTGGGCTGTCGCGGTCGGCTTCTACGCGCTGATCCTCACCCTGGTCGGCGCGTTCGGTCAGCTCTTCGACCCGGACTTCGAGGTCCCGATCGTCGGGGACTGGACGCCGTACCTGGTGTTCCAGGAACTGCTCGGCTTCGTGACCTTCCTCGGCATCGCGGTGCTGACCGTGATCCGCCAGCTGAGCCTGCCGAACAAGGCGGGCCGCAAGTCCCGCTTCGCGGGCTCCAACATGGGCTTCGCGTACTTCATCGAGGCCGTCATCCTGGTCATCGGCGCGGCCATCCTGACCCTGCGCGGCCTGGAGGGCGCCCAGCTGGGGGTCGACCACTACTCGGTCTCGTACGTGGTCTCGTACCCGCTGGTGAAGCTGTTCTCCGGACTGAGCGTCGGCACCCTGCACAACCTGCTCTGGCTGGTTGCGATGATCAAGATCTCCGTCTCCTTCATCTGGATGATCACGGTCTCGCTGAACACCGACATGGGTGTGGCCTGGCACCGCTTCCTGGGCTTCCCGAACATCTGGTTCAAGCGCAACGCCGACGGTGCCGTCGCGCTGGGCGCGCTGCAGCCGATGACCTCGGGCGGCCAGCCGATCGACTTCGAGGACCCGGCCGACGACGCCGTCTTCGGCGTCTCCCAGGTCGAGCACTTCTCCTGGAAGGGCATCCTCGACTTCTCCACCTGCACCGAGTGCGGCCGCTGCCAGTCGCAGTGCCCGGCCTGGAACACCGGCAAGCCGCTCTCCCCGAAGCTGCTGATCATGAGCCTGCGGGACCACGCCTTCGGCAAGGCGCCGTACCTGCTGGCCGGTGGCGGCAAGGACATGGAAGGCACCGAGCAGGCCACCGCCGAGCAGCTCAAGGACGTCCCGGCGAGCGCCATGGCCGAGGCCGAGCGCCCGCTGATCGGCACCGCCGAGGAGAACGGCGTCATCGACCCGGACGTGCTGTGGTCCTGCACCACCTGCGGCGCCTGCGTCGAGCAGTGCCCGGTGGACATCGAGCACATCGACCACATCGTCGACATGCGCCGCTACCAGGTGATGATCGAGAGCAACTTCCCGACCGAGGCCGGGACGATGCTCAAGAACCTGGAGAACAAGGGCAACCCGTGGGGCATGGCCACCAAGGCCCGCCTGGACTGGGTCAAGGAGCTCAAGAAGGAGACCGGCATCGAGGTGCCGGTGATCGGCGAGGACATCGACCCGGCCGAGGTCGAGTACCTCTACTGGGTCGGCTGCGCCGGCGCCCTGGAGGACCGCGCCAAGAAGACCACCAAGGCCTTCGCCGAGCTGCTGCACACCGCGGGCGTGAAGTTCGCGATCCTCGGCAAGGAGGAGACCTGCACCGGTGACTCCCCGCGCCGCCTGGGCAACGAGTTCCTGTTCCAGATGCTCGGCGCCCAGAACGTCGAGACGCTGAACGCCGCGCTGGAGGACGCCCCGACCAAGCGGATCGTGGCCACCTGCCCGCACTGCTTCAACACCATCGCCAACGAGTACCCGCAGCTCGGCGGGCACTTCGAGGTGATCCACCACACCCAGCTGCTGCAGCACCTGATCGACGAGGGCAAGCTCGTCCCGGTCAACCCGGTCGAGGGCCTGATCACCTACCACGACCCCTGCTACCTGGGCCGCCACAACAAGGTCTACAGCCCGCCGCGCGAGATCATGGACAAGGTCCCCGGTCTGCGCCAGCAGGAGATGCACCGCCACAAGGAGCGCGGCTTCTGCTGCGGCGCCGGCGGTGCCCGGATGTGGATGGAGGAGCGCATCGGCAAGCGGATCAACACCGAGCGCGTGGACGAGGCGCTGTCGCTCAACCCGGACATCGTCTCCACCGCCTGCCCGTTCTGCCTGGTGATGCTCTCCGACTCGGTCAACGGCAAGAAGAACGAGGGCGCGGCCAAGGACCACCTGAAGGTGGTCGACGTGGCCCAGCTGCTGCTCGACTCGGTGAAGGCGACCCCGCCGGACGAGGCCGAGGAGCCCGCGACGGTGGACGCGTAGCGACCGCTGTTCGACAGTTCTGCTACAAAAGCCCGGCCCGGTGGGTGCCGCCAACGCGCCCGCCGGGCCGGGCTTTTGGCGCCCCCGGTCGAGGCCCCGGGGCCGGGCGGCCGGGCGGAGGGTGACGCCGATCGCACGGCCGCCGGACGGGCATTCGGTCGGAAGGAAATACAGTAGGCGCCGGACCGGCCGCGAGGCCGGTCGACCCGTTCCGGACGGGTCAGAAGACCGACGGAGGTATCGGCCCGCCGGGCCGGGCCGCAGAGACCACAAGGGGAACAGCGCAGACCATGACCGAGGCGATCATGCTCGTCGGTGGTAAGGGCACGCGACTGCGTCCGCTGACCACCCACACCCCCAAGCCGATGCTGCCCGTGGCGGGCGTCCCGTTCATCGCGCACCAGCTGGCCCGTGCCGCCGCAGCCGGGGTCACCCGCGTGGTGCTGGCCACCTCGTACCTGGCCGAGGTGTTCGAGGACCACTTCCAGGACGGCACCCCGTACGGCATCGAGCTGGTCTACCTGACCGAGCGCGAGCCGCTGGGCACCGGCGGGGCCATCCGCAACGCCGCCTCCGGGCTGACCTGCGGGCCGGACGAGCCGGTCCTGATCTTCAACGGCGACATCCTCTCCGGGCTGGACATCGCCGCCCTGCGCGACGGCCACGTGGCCGCCGGGGCCGACGTCACCCTGCACCTCACCCGGGTCGAGGACCCGCGCGCCTTCGGTCTCGTCCCGACCGACGGCAACGGGCGGGTGCTGGAGTTCCTGGAGAAGCCGGAGACCCCGGAGCAGATCGTCACCGACCAGATCAACGCCGGCTGCTACGTCTTCACCCGTTCCGTCATCGACCGCATCCCGGCCGGCCGGGAGGTGTCCGTCGAGCGCGAGACCTTCCCCGAGCTGCTGGCCACCGGCGCGCTGCTGCGCGGCGTCGTCGACACCTCGTACTGGCTGGACCTCGGCACCCCGGCCGCGTTCGTCCGCGGCTCGGCCGACCTGGTGCTCGGCAAGGTCGACTCCCCGGCCGTCCCCGGCCCGACCGGCGACGCCCTGCTGCTGCCCGGCGCCACCGTCCACCCGGGCGCGGTGCTCAGCGGCGGCACCGTGGTCTCCGCGGACGCGGTGGTCGAGGCCGGTGCGATCGTCGAGGGCAGCGTCATCCTGCCCGGCGCGGTGATCGGCCCGGACACCCTGGTCAAGGACTCGATCGTGGGCGCCTTCGCCACCGTCGGCGACCGCTCGGCGCTGGACGGCGCGGTGATCGGCGACGGCGCGATCGTGGAGTCCGACAACGAGCTGCCCAGCGGCATCCGGGTCGCCTGCGGCACCCTGCTGCCGGTCGGCGCGGTGCGCACCTCGGCCGGCCCGGGCGGCTGCCCGGCCGGTACCACCGCGGCCGCCGCGGTGCACGGGCCGTCGGTCACCGCCCAGCGGTAGCGACGTCCCGAGGGGGCTTTCGGACCCGTTCGTCTCAGGCTCGCTGCAAACCGGCCCCGGCTCCGTCCGGGGCCGACGCGCGTTGGGCCGGACGGGTACCTTCGGAACGTGGCTGGTAATCGATACGACAGCGGTCAGGGCGCCGACCGCCCGCACGGCGGATGGTCGGCCCCGCCGTCGGCGGGGGCGCCCGGGGGGCACGGGCAGCCGGACGGGCCGGAGCACTTCACAGCCCCGCATCCGACGGCGGCCGGTGGTCCGGGGGGTCCTGCCGGCGGTCCCGGGGGTACGGTCGGCGACGGGTACGACCCGTACGCGGCCGACCGGCCGGGCGGCACCCGCTCCTTCCCGGTCGGCGACCCGTACGGCCGGCAGCAGCCGTACGGTCACGAGCCCGGTCCGGGCCAGGACCGGGGCTGGTACGGCCAGGGCCCGGGCCCCGGCTACTACGACGACGGGTACGGGCAGCAGCAGCCGTACGGCCAGGAGCAGCACGCGCCGTACGGCCAGGACAACGTCGCGGTCTACCGGGCGGGCGGCCAGTCCGCGCCGCACGTCGCCGGGCCCCGGCCGCAGTGGCGCGAGCTGTTCACCGGCCTCTTCCGCAGCCCGACCGCGATCTTCGACCGCACCCGCGACCACCAGGTCTGGCTGCCCGCCCTCACCGTCTCGCTGCTGTACGGCGCGCTCGCGGTGCTCGGCATCGGGCTGACCCACGACGACATCGTCAACTCGACCTTCTCCGTGGCGCTGACCGGCATGTTCGCCGCCGCCGTCGGCTTCACCCTGGCCGGCGGGATCTTCGGCGCGGTCACCTACGCGCTGGCCCGCCAGCTCGGCGGCGACGGCCCGTGGAAGTCGACGGTCGGCCTGGCCGCGCTGATCGGCTGGCTGACCGACGCCCCCCGGCTGCTGCTGGACCTGGTGCTGCCCTCCGACAGTGCGGTGGTCCAGGTCGTCGGCTGGGCCACCTGGATGTTCTGCGCGTACCTGCTGACCAGCATGGTCCGGCGGCTCCACGACCTGCCCTGGGGCAAGGCGGCGGCGGCCGCGGCGGTGCAGCTGGTCGCGCTGCTGGTGCTGATCAAGCTGCCGACCCTGGGCTGAGGGGCGGGAGGCAGAATGGTGGGCGGGTCGGGCCGGTAGGCCAGGGCCCGCTCGACCTCGTTCGTCCACAGTCACCGGAGCCAGCCATGACCCTCCCCACCACCCACGTCAGCTTCCCGGCCGGGGCGGTGACCGGAGAGTCCCCGGTGCTCGCGGTGCACCCGCTGGCCGACGGCCGGTACGCCGTGGTGACCGGGGCGACCCCGTTCCACCCGCTCGACCACACCTGGCCCGACCAGCCGGCCGACCACGGCACCCTGACCGTCGACGGCGCCGAGCTGGCCGTGGTGGACTGCCTCACCGGCGCGGTCGGCCCGGACGGCGGCGCGCCGCTGGTCGGCGCCGAGATCCCGGTGAAGCGCGGGGACGAGGAGTGGTCCTGGCTGGTCCTGCACGTCCTCGACACCGAC
Organism: Kitasatospora sp. NPDC048296; assembly: GCF_043201815.1. Classification (NCBI taxonomy): domain Bacteria; kingdom Bacillati; phylum Actinomycetota; class Actinomycetes; order Kitasatosporales; family Streptomycetaceae; genus Kitasatospora; species Kitasatospora sp. NPDC048296. The sequence goes on along the minus strand of NZ_JBICZB010000001.1, from coordinate 100,185 downwards.
CCCGGTGACATCACGGGCCGCACCGCGACCCTCGCCGTCGACGCCGGGCGCCGGGCCGCCCTGAGCGCCTCGCACAGCGGCTGCCACCTGCTCGCCCTCGCCCTGAACGCCGCGCTCGCCCCGCGCTGGCGCAAGGACCCGGGCCGCTCGGACGCCTTCGGCAACCCCGACTTCGACAGCCTCGCGATGGCGAGCTCGGTGATGGACACCGAGGCCAGCACCGACACCTACCGGCTCGGCAAGTCGCTGAAGAAGAAGGGCTTCACGGCGGACGCCACCGAGGAGTTCCCCGCCCTCGCCGACGCCCTGCCCGCCCTCACCGAGGCCGTCAACGCGCGGCTCGCGGCCTGGGTCGCGGCCGACGCGCCGGTCCGGATCGAGGTCCCCGGCCCCGAGCTCACCGCCCGCCGCCAGTGGCACTGCGAACTGCCCGAGGGCGGCGCGCAGATCTTCTGCGGCGGCACCCACCTGCACCACCTCGGCGAGCTCGCCGAACTGCGCACCGAGCTGCGGCTGTCCGAGGACGGCACCGAGCTGGTCGCGGTCACCAGCCCCGAGCGGGCCTGAGAACGCCGCGGGGGGGGGCCCCCCGCCGGGGGGGGGGGGGGCCCCCCCGCGGGGGGCCGGGGGGGGGCCGCTCACGCGGGGGGGGGGGGGGGGGTTGTGTGGGGGGGGGGGGGGCGGGCCGCGCGGGCG